>SLDN01000150.1 GCA_007125275.1 Bacteroidales bacterium
TAATTAAAAAAAAAGTATATTTGCAGCGCAAAAAACGGTGGCTATAGCTCAGCAGGTTAGAGCACCAGATTGTGGTTCTGGGGGTCGTGGGTTCGAATCCCATTAGCCACCCAAAAGCGGGCAATGATATTGTCCGCTTTTTTATTTGGTTGCTCATTGACAATGTTTGTAGAAAATTAATGGCTACAGCGGATTTTTTTTTGTCATTAGTATGCAAAATATAAATATTTTAACTATATTTGTATGTTTTAATGTTGCAATTAGTGATGTTTACCCGGCATAAGTTGTCTGTTTTTTAGGATATAAGGCAATTTATGGGACCGAAAAATCAAGATAAAAAATGGCATCCAGGGAACGATTTTTGTCGCATCTTATTGAAATTACCAGGTTAGCACTCACACAGTCTTCTATTCCTGACTTGTTTCAGTTGCTTGCCAATCATATGCACAAGCTGCTCCTGTCTGATATGATTTATATCACTTTATGGGATGAAGAGAACCAGAAAACAATTCCCATAGCTGCTACAGGAGCCGCCGGAAAAAATTATGCCATTTCGGAAATCCGGCCGGGCGAAGTTACGATGACGGCTTCTGTCATCAGTGCCGGTAAGGCCCTGATTGCAGAAGATGTTTTCAACACACCATACCTCAGCCCGCATATAGCCCAACAATTTCCAACAAAGTCGATGCTTGGCCTTCCGCTGATTGTTGATAATGAAAGGCTTGGCGCTGTTTTGATCGGTTACAGCGAGCCTCATAAATTTTCTGATGAGGAACTGGAGTTTGGCATCATTGCTGCCAACCAGATCGCATTAATCGTGCATAAGACAAAACTGCTCGATCAGCTTGTGAAGAATAAAGAAGAACTCACCAGGATCAATGCAGAAAAAGACAAGCTCTTTTCTATCATCGCGCATGACCTGAGAAGTCCGTTCACAGCACTGCTTGCCCTTACCAGGCTTATCGCAGATGAGTCAGCCAGGTTGAGCATCGAAGAGATTCGTGAATACGCTATATCTGTTGACAGGTCCGCACGAAATGTGTATAAGCTGCTTGAGAACCTGCTTGAATGGTCGCAACTACAAGGGGGGCGTGTAAAATTCAGCCCTGAGTGCATATTTCTGGAAAAGCTTGCTGAATCTTGTGTGAAGACCTACAGTGATGCAGCCGTGCAAAAGAACATTGAGATAGAAATGCGTGTTCCTAAAAACATGATGGTATATGGTGACCAGAGGATGCTGCGATCTCTTTTCGGAAACCTGATCAGTAATGCACTAAAGTTTACACCCAGAGGGGGCAATATCAATATTTCCGCTGAACAAAGCAGCAAAAAAAAGGTGCTTGTAAAAATCAGTGATTCGGGTTCAGGAATGGACCAGCACACCTTGAAGAACCTATTCAGGATTGACAAGAAATTACATACATCCAGCCAGTCAGACATAACCGGTGAACCCAGTTCAGGGCTTGGCCTCGTTCTTTGCAAAGAATTTATTGACAAACACAAAAGCAAAATATGGGCTGAAAGTGAACAAGGGGAGGGCTCTGCCTTTTTCTTTACCCTGCCCACCGCCACCATTGATTGCCTCGAAATGAAAAGTGCTGACGTTTTTTACTAATTCAAAACCGGGCAGCAACTGCCAAAATAGCCTAAAGGCTGATGATTATATTTGGCATAATGGTAATTTGGTTTATATTTGCCTGAATAATCTTTCTTTTTGATGCAGGCATCGGCAATTTGGGTTTTGATACGCAAGGAGATCACGTTGGAGTGGAGGCAACACAGTGCCCTTAGCGGCATTCTGCTTTACCTTGTTTCCACCGTTTTTCTTACCTACCTGGCTTTCGATGGCATTATTTCTGTTAACAGCTGGAATGCCCTGTTTTGGATAATTATGCTGTTTGCTGCCATCAATGCCATTCTGAAAGCTTTCATTCAAGAGCACGAAAACCGCCATTTGTTTTATTATGCATTGGTATCACCGCGTGAGGTGATCGTTGCAAAGATCATCTATAACGCCATATTGTTGATGTGTCTTGCCATCGCAGGTTTTTTTGTTTTCGTTGCCTTTATGGGAAATCCCACGGAATCGCTTACGGTATTTATTATCAATATGATGCTTGGAATGCTGGGCTTCTCATCAGTGCTGTGTCTTGTATCAGCCATAGCAGCCAGGGCACGCAACAACTTTACCCTGATGGCTGTGCTTGGCTTTCCACTGGTGCTTCCACTGCTGCTCTTGCTCATCAGGGTTTCAAGACTATCCATAAACGGCACTGCTCTCTCTATCGTGGCGCCCGATATGCTGGTCATTTTGCTTCTGATTGCCATCACTTTTGTTTTGTCTAACATTTTATTTCCTTATATTTGGAAAGAATAATAAATGTATTATGATGCTAACGCTGAAACGTCATTGGTGGAAATTCGCAGGTCTTTTGCTGCTTTCTTATGTTATCGTTGGGGGTTTCTTATTTGATGTGCCATTGTTGCCTGTACTCCACGAAACCATCCGAAACATATACTTCCACGTAGGAATGTGGTTTGGGATGATCTTCATATTGTTTGTCGGACTTGTTCACAGCATCCGGTTTTTGCTTAACAATAGGCCTGCTGATGATCAAAAAGCCCTCGCATCTGTGATTACAGGCCTGTTGTTTGGTATCCTTGGACTGGTGACAGGCATGGTTTGGGCAAAATTCACATGGGGCAGCTACTGGGTAAACGATCCTAAACTGAACGGGGCCGTGGTTGGTGTGCTTACCTATTTGGCATACATGGTGTTACGTGCTTCACTAGATGATGGTGAGAAGCGTGCGCGCTTTGCCGCAGTATACAACATATTTGCTTTTGTGTTGTTCTTTATCTTTATTATGATACTGCCCCGGCTGGCATCAGCATCCATACATCCGGGCCTGGATGGCAACCCCGCACTGTCGACCGGCGACCTTGCCCCTGAAATGCGCAAGGTGTTTTTTCCTGCGATTGCCGGCTGGTTTATCATGGCCTGGTGGTTGTTCACAATCTTGTTCAGAAGCATCAGAATACATCATAAAATTGAAGAAATTACTGAAAACCAATAATGTTATGGCCGGAGAAAAAATAATGGTGGTTGCACTTCTGTTGCTGCTGATCTTTCTGGGAATCATCGTATTCTTGTTTTACATAGAAAGACGCATTGCAGCTTCCGAGAAAAAACTAAAAATCCTGGAAGAGCTCAATAAGGGAAATGATCTAACAGAAACAGAATCATCAATAAAAAAATGAAGAAGACACACCTCATAGGGTTAATATTCATCGTAGTGGCCATCGGGGCTATCATCAGTCTTGTGTATAATTCCGACACGTATGCATCTTTCGAAGAGGCGCGTTTACACCCCGGCAGGGAGTTTCATATCATTGGTGAACTCAACCGCAGTAAGGCGGTGCAGGAACGCGTAGAAGACAATACGCTTATCTTGTCATTTCATATGATTGACAAAGAGGGTGAGGAGGCTGAGGTTTTGTACTTTGGAGCCAAGCCACAGGATTTTGAGCAGTCGGATGAGGTTGTGTTGATCGGCAAATTCGAAAGTGATCGTTTTTTAGCGAGCAGTCTTTTACTGAAATGTCCGTCTAAATACAATCCCAACGAGATAGGGCAGACCGAATATCTATATGATTAAATGTCTGAACCCCCCTTACAGCTAGTCCTGTAAGCCTAAATGCCTGTTGCTCAGGGTTTTGTTAGGCTTTGCCAGAAAGCTTCTCAATGATATCGGGCAGCCTTTTCATGATGGCCAATTCTTTCATTTTGGCTTTGGCATCCTGAACAGGTGACCCGAAATAAGTGGTGTTTCCTTTGAGTGATTTTGCGATTCCTGATTGCCCAAGCACGACTGCCCCTTTACCGATGCGGAGGTCTTTTTGAACGCCAACCTGTCCCCAGAGAATCACATCATCCTCGATGTTAACGCATCCTGCAACACCAACTTGCGCAGCGAAGAGACAATTTTTCCCGATGATGGTGTCGTGGCCTATCTGTATCAGGTTGTCAAGCTTGCTTCCCCTCCCGATTGTTGTGTCGCCCGACACCCCTTTGTCGATGGTTGTGTTTGCCCCTATCTCTACATTGTCTTCAATGATCACTCTGCCGCATGACTCCAGTTTGTCGTAGTGGTCAGGCCGGCGTTTGAAATAGAAGGCATCGGCACCCAGCACGGCACCCGAATGTATGATAACATTGTCACCAATTATGCTGTGGTCGTAAATGCTGGCGTTTGCGTGAATCAGGCAATTTTTTCCAATTATGACATTGTTGCCGATAAAAGCGCCCGGTTGAATAACTGTACCCTGACCAATGATGGCGGTTGGGCTGATCATTGCCGATGCCTGTTCGAAAGCACGGAATTGTTTGATCAGGAAAACAAAATCGCGGAAGGGGTCATCGGAGAAGATCAGCGCCTTCCCATTGGGCGAAATCATTTTTTTGTTGATGATGACAGTCGTAGCTGCCGACGCCAGCGCCTTCTTATAGTATTTGGGGTGGTCAACAAAGGTGAGATCACCTTTTTCTACCCTATGGATCTCATTGATACCTGTAACCTGAAAGGAAGGATCGCCATCAAATTCTGCTTCGATGATTCCGGCGATTTCCTTTAGGGAAAGAGGGGGAGTTAATTGCATCAGGCTGCTTATTTTACTCTCTCTGAATATTCTTTGGAGCGGATGTCTATTTTGATTTTTTCACCGGTCTCAATAAACAGGGGCACGTTGACTGTAGCGCCTGTTTCGACGGTTGCTGCTTTGAGCGTATTGGTGGCCGTGTCACCCTTTACACCGGGTTCGGTATAGGTCACTTCCAACTCAACAAATGGAGGCACATCGCAGCTCAATGGTGTCTCTGTATCAGCGTGGTAAACAATGTCAACCTCCTGACCTTCTTTTAAGAACTCCGGTGCATTAATGAGGTGTTCCTCTATGCTGATCTGCTCAAAATCGTGGGAATGCATAAAATGATATCCCAAATCGTCTTTGTAAAGAAACTGGTAAGGCCTGCGCTCTACACGGGCTACGTTTACTTTAACACCTGCGTTAAAAGTATTTGCCAATACTTTTCCGGTTTTAAGGTTTTTCATTTTTGTGCGTACAAATGCACCTCCTTTTCCCGGTTTTACATGCTGGAACTCTACAATGGTGTATAGCTCATTGTTGATTTCCAAACACAAGCCATTCCGAAAATCTGCTGTTGTTGCCATAAATAGTTATTAATCAGACGTTTTAAAAATGTGGCACAAAATTACAAAAAAAAATCCTATTCCGATAAAGGAAAGCACTCACATTGTCTATTATCTGCCTGATCACAATGAAATAATACGTTCAAATCCCGGATATTCTTCCCTGTTGTGGTTGGAGGCAATAATAATGGTTCTGCCGCTGCCGTACTTGTCGAGTAGCTGAGCGTACCACTTACGTGCATCGGCATCCAGGTTGGCGCAAGGCTCATCCAAAAGCAATAGCGGAGAGCTGCTGAGTATGGCCAGGCTCAGCAATGCCCTTTGCTTCATGCCTGAAGAAAAAAACCTTATTGCTTTATTTCGGCTGTCGGCAAGCTCAGAAACACTTAGTATATCGTTTTCTGACAGAGAAGGTTGAAAA
>SLDN01000059.1 GCA_007125275.1 Bacteroidales bacterium
CAACACGTCAAGATCACCCAATGTGGTTTTTTTTTTTTTTTTTTTCATCTTCTTAACCGCCTTTTTCTTATCCTTCTCACGGGATTTCTTTTCAGAAACCTCAGAAGCCCTCTCGGCATATTTCACATCCTGGAATACCTTGGTGTGCGAGACAACGATTTTTTTGCTTTCTTTATTGAACTCAATAACTTTGAAATCAAGCGTTTCGTCCATCTTGGCTGCACTACCGTCTTCCTTTACAATATGTCGCGTTGGCGCAAAGCCTTCAACACCATAAGGTAAGGCTACGATGACTCCTTTGTCGGAGGTGCCGACAATGGTACCCTGGTGCACTGAATCAATGGTAAATACCGATTCAAACACATCCCACGGATTCTCTTCCAGCTGCTTGTGCCCAAGGCTGAGGCGGCGATTATCTTTATCTACATCGAGCACTACTACTTCAATGCTTTCACCGATCTTGGTGAACTCTGCAGGATGCTTGATCTTTTTGCTCCAGCTAAGGTCGCTGATATGAATAAGTCCGTCAACGCCCTCTTCCAGCTCTACAAAGATGCCGAAGTTGGTGAAGTTGCGAACGGTGGCTGCGGTTTTGGTACCTACAGCAAATTTTTCAAGGATGTTTGCCCATGGGTCAGGAATCAGTTGTTTGATACCCAGTGACATTTTCCTGTCTTCGCGGTCGAGGGTCAGTATCACTGCTTCCACTTCGTCGCCAACCTTCAGGAAGTCCTGTGCTGTGCGCAAGTGCTGCGACCATGACATCTCAGAAACGTGAATAAGGCCTTCAACGCCGGATGCGATCTCAATGAAAGCACCATAGTCTGCGATGACAACAACCCTGCCTTTTACTTTGTCGCCGATCTTCATCTCAGGATCGAGTGAATCCCATGGGTGAGGTGTGAGCTGCTTCAGACCCAAAGCAATACGCTTCTTGTTCTCGTCAAAGTCAAGAATAACAACATTGATCTTCTCGTCAAGCTTGACGATTTCTTCAGGATGATTGATGCGTCCCCACGAAAGGTCGGTAATATGAATCAGGCCGTCAACGCCTCCGAGGTCAACAAATACACCATAAGAGGTGATGTTTTTGACCGTACCTTCAAGGATCTGACCTTTTTCAAGCTTGGCAATGATCTCCGCTTTCTGTATCTCAAGTTCAGCTTCGATGAGCGCTTTATGTGAAACGACCACGTTTTTGTATTCGTGATTGATTTTTACCACTTTAAAGTCCATTGTCTTGCCCACATAGATGTCATAATCGCGGATGGGCTTGACGTCAATTTGAGAACCGGGAAGGAAGGCTTCGATGCCGAAAACATCCACGATAAGACCCCCTTTGGTACGGCATTTAACGAACCCCTGGATGATCTCATCATTTTCTTTGGACTGGTTGATCCGCTCCCATGAGCGCAGCGTGCGTGCTTTCTTGTGCGACAACACCAATTGTCCGGTGCTGTCTTCCTGGCTCTCAACATAAACCTCAATTTGATCGCCAATCTTGAGGTCAGCATTGTAGCGCAGTTCAGCAGCGGGCAAAATACCATCCGACTTGAAGCCAATATTCACAACCACCTCGCGGTTGTTTTTGGACACCACGGTTCCGTCAATCACTTCGCCTTCACCTATTGACTTCAGTGTCTCTTCATAGATGATCTCCAGGCGTTCGCGTTCGGCAGGCGAATACATGTCCTGCTTCTTGTTGACAGCGTCCCAGTCAAATTCACCGGGGACCTGCTCAGGCATGACATCTTCTTTGGTTTTGGGAGGCATATCCTCTGCACCAATGGGCTTTTGAGGGTCTTCAATGATCACCTCTTCTGTCGCAGCTTGCGGAGAAGCCTCTGCAGAAACCGGGTCAGCTTCTTCTTTCACTTCCTCTTTAGGTTCTTCATCAGAAACCAGGCCAGCTTCTTCTTTCACTTCCTCTTTAGGTTCTTCATCAGATACCTCAGCTTCTTCTGCAGTTTCTGCAGTTTCTGCAGCTTCTTCTGCAGACACTTGTGGAGCTGCTTGTTCTGCCTCTTCTGAAGTCTGGTCAGATGTCTTTTCAGAGGTGGGTTCCGGGCTATCGGCCGCATCCGCTTCCTCTTCTTTTGATTCATCTGTTACGTTTTCGGCTTCTGCCTTAGGATCAGCAACCTGATCGATTTTCTCTTCCTCCGGCTTGTGCTCGGGAGAAGTCGTGTTTTTTTGTTCTTCTGACATTAATAAATATGATTACTACTGTGGTTATCCGGATATGATTGCTGTCTTTCTAAATCAATCCGAACGACCGGGTTAAACAATAATTTAGAGGGCCCGCAAACGGGACTGCAAAGGTAGTAAAAAATAAGAAGTTACAAGGAATATGCAGAAAAAACCACGCTATGGATTTATCTTACCAAAATCACTTTCTGCTTTGCAGATAAAAGCAATACAGGATATCATGTTCAAACCGGGCTGTTACGACAAAAGTCATGAGGATATTTTCTGCTTGTACATGCAGAGGTCAACCACCTGAATCATCTCATCAATATACTCAAAGTCAAGCCCTTTAAGATATATTTGGTTAATTTCCTCCACATTTTTCCGGTTTTCTTCCGAAAGAATCACAGTATGCATACCGGCGCGCTTGGCGGCCAGTATTTTCTCCTTGATTCCTCCTACCGGCAATACTTTTCCCCTCAATGTGATCTCGCCTGTCATTGCTACGCCGGGCTTCACTTTTCTTTTTGTGAATGCTGATGCCAGTGCGGCAAACATAGTAATGCCGGCAGAGGGACCATCTTTGGGCGTGGCGCCTTCCGGTACGTGAATATGTACATGATATGTCTGGAACATCTTGGGATCAATTTTCAATGCTCCGGCGTGTGCCTTCAGGTATTCATAGGCAAGTGTGGCCGACTCCTTCATCACATCCCCCAGGCTGCCCGTGAGGCTCAACATCCCCCTGCCCTTGCTGATGCTGACTTCAACAAAAAGTGTTTGCCCGCCGGATTGGGTCCATGCCAAACCGGTCATGACGCCTGCAAGGTCTTTGATAAGACTTTGATCGCGGCTGAATCGGGGAGCACCAAGTATGGCATTCAGGTCTTCAGTCTGCAGCTTGGGGTCCCGGTGGTTTTCAAACACAATGTCACGCGCTTTTGAACGAATAACCTTGGCGATGGTTTTTTCAAGACTTCTCACACCAGACTCGCGTGTATAATCCTGAATAATCTTTTCAAGAACCTTCTTGCTGAATTTCAGCTGTTCATTTTTGACCCCGTGCGCTGACAGCTGCCGCGGGATGAGGTGGCGGCTCGCAATTTCCTGCTTCTCCTCAACGATATAGCCGCTCAGGTCAATCACTTCCATACGGTCGCGAAGGGCAGGGTGAATGCCTACCATCGTATTGGCGGTGGCAATAAACATAATGTTCGAGAGGTCGTATTCAACCTCAAGGTAGTTGTCGTAAAAACTGTTGTTTTGTTCCGGATCCAAAACTTCCAGCAAGGCTGATGATGGGTCGCCGGAAAAGTTTTTGTATCCCACCTTGTCAATCTCATCAAGCACAAAGACCGGATTTGAAGAGCCCGCTTTTTTCAGGTTCTGAATGATACGGCCGGGCATTGCGCCGACGTAGGTTTTTCGGTGTCCGCGAATCTCTGCCTCATCACGTAGGCCGCCCAGCGACATGCGCACGTATTTGCGGCCAATGGCGCGGGCTATGGATTTACCCAAGGATGTTTTACCAACGCCGGGCGGGCCGACAAAGCACAGTATGGGCGACTTCATATCGCCCTTGAGCTTGAGCACCGCCAGGTATTCGATGATGCGTTCCTTTATCTTATCGAGCCCATAATGATCGCGATCCAGTATCCGCTGTGCTTTCTTCAGATCGAAATTATCGGAGGTAAATTCATTCCACGGCAGCTCGATCAAAGTTTCCAGGTAGTTGAGATGAACAGTGTAGTCCATCGCTACCGGGTTCATGCGCTGCAGCCTGGCAACCTCCTTGTCAAAGATTTTTTTTAGCTGCTTGCCCCAGATTTTCTTCTCAGCCCTCCCCCTGAGATCATTAATCTGCTGCTGGTGCGGGCTGCCACCAAGCTCTTCCTGTATGGTTTTCAGCTGCTGCCCCAAAATGTAGTCACGCTGCTGCTTGTCGATATCTACCTTCACCTTGGAATGGATCTGGTTTTTCAGTTCTACAACCTGCAATTCCTTGTTCAGATGAGCCAGCACGAGGTTTGCACGGGTAAGAAGGTCCGGTATCTCTATCAGTTTCTGCTTCTCAACCATCTCAATATTGAGATTGGAGGATATGAAGTTGACAAGAAATGCAGGGCTCTCTATGTTTTTCAATGCGAAGGCGGCTTCACTGGGCACGTTTGGAGAGAGCTTGACGATCTGGATGGCAAGGTCCTTAATGGTAGAAATCAGGGCATCAAATTTTTTGTCACGCTTAATTTGGGCTGTGGCCTCAAATGCTCTAACCCGCGCCATGAAATATGGCTCGGTCTGCGTAATCTCCTGGAGTTCAAAACGCTTTTTACCCTGAATGATGACAGTGGTGTTCCCGTCAGGCATTTGAAGTATTTTGATTATGTAGGCAGCCGTTCCTACACGGTAGAGGTCATCAAAACCAGGCTCTTCAACTGAAGCATCTTTTTGTGATACCACACCAATGATTCGGTTCTTTTTGTAATTCTCCCTTACCAGCTTGATTGATTTGTCACGGCTCACAGTGATCGGGATCACAACGCCGGGGAACAATACCGTGTTTTTGATTGGCAGTATGGCAATCTCCTCCGGAATTTTTTCTGCATCCATTTGTTGTTCTTCTTCAGCTGAAAGCAGGGGGATAAATTCACTGTCGCCATCTATGCTGCCACTTCCAATATATATATCTCCATCAAAAATATTTCCCATAATAGTATTTCAGTCAATTTGTCATTAATAAATGCTATAAAGTCATAGCCAACTGCGCAGTTTGTCGTACACCATCACGCTAAAAAACACAACACACTGATAATGTTAACAATACAGCAAACAGAATGATATCGCCTTTTTTCAGAATACAAGGCAGATATACAATATCAACCAACGTGCCACAAAGTAACCATATGGCACCTTTTTCAAAGATGCCATTATTTATCAATGCTTTTTCGCTGTAAAGGAAAGTGATCTCCGGGCAGCTATTTCATGAATCAACAAGCTGTATTCAGGACAGCATTTCTCTTGCTCTGCAACCTACATGATTTTTCTGTAGCCCAGAGTGTGTTCAAAGACATTTCTGAGTATGCGCTCATCTGCATCCGTAAATTCTTTGTTGCGGCGTGCATATACCCGCTGGGCAACGGCAATGGCCTTATCAATGTCAAAAGTGGTGAAGCCTGATACGCTGCCCCAGGAAAAAGAGGGGATGAAGTTGCGCATAAAACCGGCGCCAAATAATTGCGAATTGATGCCAATAACTGTGCCGGTATTCAGCATCGTATTAATGCCACATTTTGAATGGTCGCCCATGAAGGTGCCGCAAAACATCATTCCGGTGCTGACAAAGCTTTCTTCGGCATAGTCCCACAACCTGACTTCATCATAATTGTTCTTCAGGTTGCTGGTATTGGTGTCGGCGCCAAGGTTACACCATTCACCTA
>SLDN01000086.1 GCA_007125275.1 Bacteroidales bacterium
AGAGAGTCAGGATATCTGCCCCAGGCATTTGTGAACCTGCTGGCACTGCTGGGATGGAACCCCGGCACAGAAAAAGAACTGTTCAGCATGGAGGAGCTGATTGAAGCATTCTCGCTGGACAGGGTCGGGAAGTCTGGCGCCCGCTTTGATCCCGAAAAAGCCAAATGGTTTAATCATAAGCACCTGCAGCTAATTCCATTAGAGGAAGTCACGGTTGACCTATTGAAAGTACTGACCGAAAAAGGCGTAAGTGTTGACATCCACATGGTAGAAAAAATCGTCCCCCTGCTGCGCGAAAGAGTCAATTTTGTGCATGAGATAGAGGAAGAGGGCGCGTTTGCTTTTGCAGCACCTGCAGCCTACGACCAAAAGTTCGCCAAAAAGAAATGGAAAGCCGATACACCGCTGCTGATGAAAGCTTTGGCTGAGAAACTGCAAAAGGCTGACGCTTTTAACCTTGCAGGCATAGAGGCTGTTTTGAACACTTTTATGGAGGAGAACGAGGTTGGCGCCGGCAAAATCATGCCCGGACTAAGACTTGCACTCGTTGGCGCCGGCTCCGGACCGGATGTCAAGGAAATCATGTCGCTGATCGGTAAGGATGAAGTAATTAGACGCATCAACAAGGCAATCAACTCACTGCCTGTTGCTGAATAACAAATGTTTCCACAATATCTCTGTTGAACCTCTGTGTTTTCTCTGTGTAACACCTCTGTGTTAACAAAAAGCCACACAACCCAAAAAAGTGAAATCTGCAAGCAAGACTTCTTTCGGGTATGGCATTTATTCTTCCTTGTATGAAAAACGGATGTATGCCTCCAGCTCTTCAAACCACTCCGCTCCATATTTGCGGGTCAGTGATTCTTCAAGAAACTTGAAAACCCTTACATTCAGCTGACCCCCTTTGGCCCGGGCACAATTACAAACAGGCCAGCGATGATAATTCAGGGCTTCATAATTAGGATATTTTGAAATGCGGATGGGATACAGATGACAAGAAACAGGTTTTTGAAAATCGATCAACCCCTCCTCAAAAGCCCGCTCAATGGCACATTTTGCAATGCCCTCATGATCAAAAAACACATAGGCACATTGTTTGCCGTCAACCAGCGGTGTGGTAAGGTCCCCCTCGGAGTCCTTTACCCAGTAACCCTGCTTACTGACAGCAGCCAGGCCATCAGCAATCATGAATGGAACCACACGCCCGGCGATCTCTGAAAGTATCTTTACCTCCTCCTCCTCCAAAGGAGCGCCTGCATCACCCTCTACGCAACATCCCCCCTTGCATGCCGGAAGATCACATACAAAGCGTTCCTCATATAATTCGTCGGATAATAATGTCTGCCCAAGGATGATCATGGTTGCGGGTTCATGGTTACGGGTTAGGAGTTTGGAGTTTGGAGTTTGGAGTTCGGGGTTGCAGGTTTAGAATTGCTGGTTCATGGATATAATATTTATTATTATACGATGAACGAACTGTGAACTGTGAATTATGAACCATTTCTGCGGAACTGCCATAAAACATAGAGGCTAAATGCTGCTGAGGTGGCCAGCTGCAACAGCAGGGGTGTGCCAACAAGTGGTTCGGAGGGCAATACGGTGATGATGGCAATGTATTTCAAGCCGTAATACAGTAACTTGCTTGCCCAGATGCTAACAAAAATGGCCGCCAGCTTATGCATCCTTTCCACAAGAGCATAAAACACGAATACCATTACGGATAGCTCAATGGCAATAAGCGCCGATTTGACAAAAACGGGATGTGCGGAAATGAAATACGAAAAGAAGGGCAAGGTAAGCGCCAGGATATATGCATTTGGTTTTCGCGTGTGAACCAGGGAAAAGATCAGCATCAAACGCATGGGCTCAAGCAAATAAAGCTTGATGCTCAACATGTGTGATATGGTGGGCACCATATATATAAAGGCAATGGCAAAAACATCAAAAGCGATTGCACGAATGTTCGTTTTGGACAAATAGCCGGCGGAAGCAGTGGGTTGTATTGACATGGTTTTATCGTTTTATTAAACCGGGAAAATGCTTATCAAATTGACAAATTCCTTGCTTATAATCATTATAAATAAACAAGATAGGCGTATTTAATGGCATCAAAAATATAAAAAAGTGCTGTGATATTATAATTTTGTAGTCAGATTCGTGAACATTATTTATCATTTGCATGAATTAAATCATTAAACATCTCTGATATACAGAACTTTATACACCCAGGGTAAAACAAATTCTATGGACAGACGACAATTTGTAAAAAAAGGATTCATTTATTCGGCTTTAGGGAGTCTTTATGCTTCGACAATTGGCAGGATGCCTTTATTTGCCTCACGCAGCACCTCAAGTGGGCCCGGCAAATATGACATAGTGGCAGTCAGGCGTGGCGAGCCGGTTGAGATGTATCGCCGGGCAATGGAGGAAATGGGTGGCATGGAGCGTTATGTCAAACCCGGACAAACCGTTATACTTAAGCCCAACAGCAGTTGGGATGTGCCGCCTGAAAGGGCTGCCAACACCAATCCTGATGTGATGCAGGCCATTGTTGAAGACTGTGTTTCAGCGGGTGCTGAACGGGTTTTTGCTTTCGACCACACCTGCGACAACTGGGAGAGGAGCTATGACAACAGCGGCGTGGCTGAGGCAGTGCGGCGTGGTGGCGGACAAATGCTTCCTGCCAACATCGAGCGCTACTATCAGGATGTGGACATCCCCGGTGCTCAAAGGCTTACTAAGGCAAAAGTATACGAAAGGCTGATGCAGGCCGACGTCTTTATCAATGTGCCGGTACTTAAACATCATGCCTCCACCACCATCACCATCGCAATGAAAAACCTGATGGGTGTGGTTTGGGACCGCCGTTTCTGGCACCGCAACGACCTGCACCAGTGCATCGCCGATTTTTGTCTGTATCGCAAGCCCGACCTGAACATCGTTGATGCTTACAGGGTAATGACCCAAAACGGACCTCGCGGCACATCCGAAGCTGATGTCACGCTTATGCGCAGCATCCTGGTTTCATCCGACATCGTGGCTGTTGATGCCGCCGGTGCCCTGATGCTTGGCCATCAACCAGAAGACATCGCGCATCTGCGCATCGCCGCCGAAATGAACATCGGCAGCATAAAGCTGGACGACCTCAACATCAAACGTGTAATCCTTTAAACATCCATAACCAATCCCCTTTTTATGGTTCAGGCCCACCTTCGCAAAATCCGCATCATCGTTTCGCTGGTATTTTTTGCTGCAATGTTGTTTCTTTTTTTAGGTATCAGCACCTACGCCTCTGATGCCATCGCCAACACATTGCTGCATTTCCAGTTCCTGCCGTCGGTGCTGCGATTCATGGCCTTGTTTTTCAGCATCACGGCTATGGGATTCGTGCTGGTCATCGTCCTTACCGTGGTTTTTGGACGCGTTTATTGCTCAAGCATTTGCCCGCTCGGCACATTGCAAGACATCATCATCGCCTTATCAAGACGCCTCAAACCAAAAAAGAAACGCCGTTTCTTCTTCACCTCCAACAGAAAAAGGATATTGCGGTATGGGGTGCTGGCTCTTACTGTGATCTTTTGGCTGGCAGGCAGTCTGTTTCTGGTTAACGTACTTGACCCTTATTCAAACTTTGGCAAGATCACGGCAAGCCTTTTTCAGCCGGTTTATGTATGGCTGCACAACGCCCTGGTGTTTGCCCTCGAAAGCTTTGACATTTTCAAGGTCCGGCCATTAAGCATACACGCCTTGCCTTTGGATGTCGTGATCATATCTGGCGCTATTTTTCTTACCATCGCCATCATGGCCGCCTTCCGGGGACGTCTTTTCTGCAACACATTATGTCCGGTGGGCAGCACCCTGGGGCTTATTGGCAGCAAACCTCTTTTCCAAATCAAGTTCAATGAGGATGCATGTACATTTTGCAAAAAATGCGAATGGGTTTGCAAGGCCGAATGCCTCGACAGCAAGAACCATAAAGTAGACCACAGCAGATGCGTCAATTGCTTTAACTGTCTGGAGTCCTGCCCGCAAAAAGGCATTACCTATTCACTGCAAAGGGTAGGCAGCAAACAAAGGCCCGCACCCCGGCAGAGCAACAAGAAGAGGCAGTTTTTGCTTACCTTATTTTCAGGGCTGCTAAGCATCCCGGTATTCAACAAGGCTGCCGTCGCCCAGCGTGGCGGAGGAGGCCAGAGATGTCAACGGCAGCGCGACACAGAAAGGCACAGGGGCGGACGAGCTGCAGGGATGATCCCGATTGAGAACAAACGATCGGTAACCCCACCCGGCTCATTGAGTCACGACCATTTCACCAGGCACTGCATTGCCTGCTACCTCTGTGTAAGCGCATGCCCCACCAAGGTGATCGTACCGTCTTTCTATGCCTACGGGTTGGAAGGCTTCATGCAGCCCACCCTCGACTTCAACCGCAGTTTTTGCAATTATGATTGTGTGAAATGTACGGAAGTGTGCCCTACCGGTGCTATTACCAGGCAAACACCCGAAGAAAAGCAGCTCATACAGATCGGAGAAGTAAGGTTTCTGGTCGAAAGCTGCGTCGTCACTGTTGACCGCACCGATTGCGGCGCCTGCTCCGAACACTGCCCAACAAAAGCAGTGCAAATGGTCCCCTGGAAAGATGGACTTTTCATCCCTGAGATCACGCCTTCATTATGCGTTGGTTGCGGCGCCTGTGAGTTTGCCTGCCCTACTGAACCTTACAAAGCCATTTATGTGGATGGCAGGAAGATGCACAAAAAAGCAAGGGCCATCATCGATGATGAAGGCCCCCGCGAAGACGATGCAGACGATTTTCCGTTCTGACCGGATATTCCAAATTAGTTGTTAGCTACAATGTTCAGCTTCAGATTAAAGTCATCATAAATGAGGTTATCACCAAGATTTTCAAAGAATCTTGCTGAACGGAAGCGCACATCCCACATTGAGCGGTCAAGGTCAAAGTCGGCATACGCATTGATGAAGTTGTCTTCAACCCTGATCATGGCATCAATACCGATGCCGTGGGTGATGCCCTTAATGGTCATGTTGCCATAAACCCTGTGTGTGGCCACTTCAGAAACTTGCTCCAGCGGTTCAACACTGGTGATCTCAAACTCAGCTGTAGGATGCGTTTCTACAGAAAAGAAATCATCCGACTCAAGGTGGCCCTTCAGCCTGGCATTCATATCCGGATCTTCAATATCGAGCACCACGATTTGCTGCATGTCCATTACCACTTTGCCTCCGAGCAATTCTCCTTCATACACATAAAGCTCACCACCGTGAACGCCAATTGTGCCGTCGTGATTTCCGCGGACCTGCCTGCCTTCCCAGGCAACACTTGAGACATTGCCATCAACATTATAAACTTCTACTTCTTCCGGCAATTCACCAGCCTCAAGGCGCTCGAGGATCTCTGCCCGCTTTTCGCTGGGGCCTGCACAGGATGCAAAGACAAATACGCCCAATGCAATCCAGATTAACATTTTTGATTTTTTCATGATTTGGTTTTTTAAGGTTTAAAACTCTGATTAACAAATTCGTTTGTGCCAGGTTAAACAAATTTCCGAAACAAATGTTTGCCTGAAAGTACTTTTTGCCTTAA
>SLDN01000169.1 GCA_007125275.1 Bacteroidales bacterium
TGCAGCTCAACGATGCCTCGCTGACATACGAGCCTGAATCTTCGGCAGCACTTGGTTTTGGCTTCAGATGTGGCTTCCTCGGGATGCTGCACATGGAGATCGTGCAGGAACGACTCGAACGGGAGTTCGACATGACTGTCATCAACACCGTTCCCAACGTTTCGTATCACGCATTCACCAAAAAAGGAGAAATGCGCATCGTGAACAACCCTTCCGATATGCCCGGACCCAATGAGCTCGAAAGCATCGAAGAACCATACATCCACGCGCAGATCATCACCAAGTCAGACTTTGTCGGCCCGGTGATGTCGCTTTGTCTCGACAAGCGCGGCATCGTAAAAAACCAGGTATATCTTACCACCGACAGGGTAGAAATGACCTTTGAAATGCCTTTGGCTGAAATTGTTTTCGACTTTTATGATCGCTTAAAGACCATCTCACGTGGCTACGCCTCTTTTGACTACCACCCGATCGGCTACCGGGCTTCACATTTAATCAAACTCGATATCATGCTCAACGGCGACCAGGTGGATGCCCTTTCGGCACTCATCCACAGGGAAAATGCCTTTGACCTCGGTAAGCGCATCTGCTCCAAACTCAGGCAGCTCATCCCCCGGCAACAGTTCGACATTGCCATACAGGCAAGCATCGGGGTCAAGGTCATCGCCCGCGAAACAGTCAAGGCGCTTCGTAAAGACGTTACAGCCAAATGTTATGGAGGCGATATCTCCAGAAAGCGAAAACTTCTGGAGAAACAAAAGAAAGGCAAGAAAAAGATGCGGCAGGTTGGCAACGTTGAAGTCCCTCAACAGGCCTTTATGGCAGTGCTCAAGCTGGACGATTAGCCCTTCAGACCCGGCTTGTTTAAAAAGCCGGTTACCCTATTTTGACCTGAGGCCTTCCACTACGATGGTGATCTCACCCTTTATGCTTATACCGCTAAACTCGTTGATCAATTCCCCCAGACATCCGCGGTGATGCGTTTCGTGCATCTTGCTGATCTCGCGCGACACACATGCCGGACGGTCTTCACCAAACAAGGAAGCAAATTCTTTGAGCGTTTTGAGCAGGCGGTGCGGTGACTCATAAAACACCATCGTCCGCACCTCCTCCTGCAGCTGTCCGAGGCGCGTTTGCCGGCCTTTCTTTACCGGCAGAAAACCTTCAAAGCAAAAACGGTCGCAGGGAATGCCACTGGCCACCAGTGCCGGCACAAAAGCCGTTGGCCCGGGTAACGACTCCATGGCTATCCCCTCTTTTGCACATTCGCGAACAAGCAAAAAACCCGGATCAGAGATGCCCGGCATGCCTGCATCACTTACAAGGGCAATCTGCTGACCCAAAGCCAATCGCTCCATCACCGACGGAAGGATGCTGTGCTCATTGTGCTGGTGAAAAGAGAGCATCCTGACGGATACGTCAAAATGCTTCAGCAACTTCCCGGTTACGCGCGTATCCTCACACAAAACCAGATCCACCTCCTTCAACAGGCGGATGGCCCGCAAAGTCATATCCTCAAGATTGCCAACGGGGGTAGGTATGATGTATAGTCTTGACATTTGTTCTCTGTAATGATATTGTTTCACGGCTCACCTTGCCGGGCAAATCACATATAACGACGTTGCACGTAATTGGCAAGCTTCTCAATCGTAGCAGTTGATTGGCCGGCATCCCATGAATACTGAGCGCCAAGATCATTGAGATAATCAAAAGCTGCCTGCATGTTCTCAAAATCGTTCAGGCGGGCAATGGCATCATAGTATGCCTGAATGTTGCCATCAAACAGCTCGTTAATAAACAGGAACTTTTCATTCACGCCGATCACCTCTTTGATGCTGGAGATGGGGTTTTGCTGCATCCGTGCACCGATGCTTTTGTCCTCCTTGTTGCCGGCAATTCTTTGATGAACGGAGTTGTCCTGACCGGTATATTGATCTCCAATGGTCTTTTTGCTGTAATCAGAAAGCAAGTCAATAACCGTTTTATTCCTGGCAATGGCGGGTGCCGGCGGGACAACGGGTTTTTCAACCAGCGGGTCAGTTTTTGCCTGCTCTGCATCAGGCCCAAAAAGCGTTTGATCATTCTCAGGCGGCGTTAATTCAACAGGGGGCTGTTGATCGATCGGTTCCGGTGCTGGTGATTCTGACACCGGTGTTGGAAGTTCTGAATCCGGTGTTGGCAGTTCCGACCCCGGTGCTGGTGATTCTGACCCCGGGCTGGCAGATTCTTTTTCAGCAGCTTCCGGTTCATGAGTTGAAGCTTCCGGTTCATGAGTTGCAGTGTCTGATTCCTCCGCGGGGGGGGCTGCTTCCGAGGCCTTTTCCTCTACTTGCGTTTTTGTCGGAATGGGCACTTCCTGTGGCGGCGGTGTATTGAGCTTAGCAGAAGATCTTTCGATGGGCCTGTTCACCGGAAATTGTTCCGCAGAAAGCTTTTTCAAAGCCTCAAAGTTGCGGTACAGCAGGCGCAAGTCATCTTGAACAAGATCAATATCCAGTGAGAGATCTTTAACGGGATGATGGTGGTTAATGTAATTGGTGCGCTTTACAATTTCCTCCAAAAGATCAACTATTAAATCTTTAATTTCCAAATGTTTCATAAAAAAAATTAGTTTGCCGGGTGATTCTCTTTTCAGGAATGGATAACGGTGTAAAGTTATTGATTATTTTTGTGAATGCCAGAAGAGCCAACTTCTAAAAGACAATAATTGTGAATGAATTCAATAATGCTTTGCCAACAATCAGTCTAAATCAATATAAATCAGCCAGATCAATGTACTTTTATTGCAAATGTTGAACAAAATGGCTTTTCGGGACAGAATGAATGTCATATCTTTTTTTATGAAAAACAATTAGCAACACAAAAACACACAGATGTTTCTTGAAAACGAACACGACAGGGCGCGACGGCGTGGCTGGATAGAGGTGATTTGCGGCAGCATGTTTTCGGGCAAGACGGAGGAGCTGATTCGCCGTTTGAAGCGGGCGCGCATTGCGAAGCTCAGTGTCGAGATATTCAAGCCGGGCGTTGACAACCGATATGATGAAGAGAAGGTTGTTTCACACGATGCCAATGAGATACTGTCGACACCCGTGCCGGCGTCAGGGAACATTTTGCTGATGGCCAACGATGTGGATGTTGTTGGGATTGACGAGGCACAATTTTTTGACCCGGAGCTGCCCAACGTGTGCAACCAGCTGGCTGATTCCGGCATCCGTGTAATCGTTGCCGGCCTCGACATGGATTACACCGGCAAGCCTTTTGGCCCTATGCCTGCACTGCTGGCCACGGCCGAATACATTACCAAGGTGCATGCCATTTGTGTTCGCTGTGGTCACCTGGCACAGCATTCGCACCGCATCATTGCCGACGACAAGCTGGTGGTGCTGGGAGAAACCGACACCTATGAACCCCTGTGCCGCAGTTGCTTCTCAAAAACAAGATAGGGCTGAACGTGGATACTCCGCCACAGATCCGGTGTTGCCGGACCGGGTGCTCCGTCAGGTAAAAAACTGTTTGAAAAAAGTCCGGCTTATTTGCCCGGTTTGCCAAGCAGGGCAAACATATTCTTCTTGTAAGCCTCCACTCCGGGCTGGTCAAAGGGGTTCACATCAAGAATGTAACCGCTTATCGCACAGGCCATCTCAAAGAAATAGATCAGCTCACCAAGATTGTTTTCGTTGATGGCAGGAATGCTGATCTGCAGGTTGGGCACATCCCCATCAAGATGAGCCATCATGGTGCCTTTGGCGGCCATGCGGTTCACATGGCTTACACGCTTGCCGGCAAGGTAGTTCAAGCCATCGAGATCATCTTTGTCTTCAGGTATGACAACCGTATGGCGGGTGTCTTCTACAGTGATCACCGTCTCAAAAAAGTTTTTTAAGCCATCCTGAATGTATTGTCCCATTGAATGCAGATCGGTAGTAAAGCTTACCCCGGCAGGAAAAATCCCTTTGCCATCCTTGCCTTCACTTTCACCAAAAAGCTGCTTCCACCATTCAGAAAAGTATGTGAGGGAGGGGTTGTAGCCGGCAAGTATCTCGGTTGTTTTCCCCTTATTGTAGAGGATGTTTCTGAGCACCGCATACGAGGCAGCAGGGTTTTTTTCAATGATATTTTCCTTTTTAAGATGGTCTGCCATCATTTTTGCTCCTTTCACAAGCTCTCTGATGTTGTGACCGGCAACGGCGATGGGCAGCAGGCCAACCGGCGTAAGCACCGAGTATCGTCCGCCAACATCATCCGGGATGACGTAAGTGGCATAGCCTTCGTTGTCTGCTAATTGTTTGAGGGCACCATGCGAGGCATCTGTAACCGCAAATATGCGATGGGCCGCTCCCTCTTTGCCATATTTCCTCTCCAGATGTGTCCGCAACAGCCGAAAGGCGATGGCAGGTTCAGTGGTGGTTCCCGACTTTGATATGACGATGATGGAGTAAGATTTGCTATCAAGCCAGGAAAGCAGGGAGTGCAAATAGTCTTCGTCGAGGTGGTGGCCGGCGTAAACCAGTTCGGTATGGCCGCTACCAGCTTTTGCGCTGCCCTGAAACGGGGAATCGGAGAGCGCCTCACACACTGCGCGCGTCCCAAGGTATGAACCACCAATGCCAATGACAACCGCGACCTCTGATTGCTCCCTGATTTTTTCCGCATCTGCCTCCAGACGCAACAGAAGTTCATGATCGATGCCGGCGGGCAAGTCAACCCAGCCAAGGAAGTCGCTACCCTTTCCTTTCCGCTGATAGATATTCTTGTGATGCAGTTCGAGCTCACGCTGAAACAAACTAATTTCGTCGCTTGATACAAATGATCTTACATGCTGATCATCAAATGTCAGATTAATCATAGTCAATTAATTATTAGTTGGAAAACTATTCCAGGGTCCGGGCGATCTCCACAGTTTCAAACGCTTCGATGATATCGCCAACTTTGATGTCGTTGAATCTATCAATGTTTAACCCGCATTCATAGCCTGTAGAAACCTCTTTCACATCTTCTTTAAAGCGCTTGAGCGATCCAAG
This sequence comes from Bacteroidales bacterium, assembly GCA_007125275.1. Next base: position 5,025 of record SLDN01000169.1, read on the forward strand.
TGTTCCGGTGAACACCACGATGCCGTCGCGAATCAGCCTGATGCTTGCGTTTCTGTGTATCTTTCCATCGAGCACCATACAACCTGCAACCGTGCCCACTTTGGTTATCTTGAACACATCGCGCACTTCGAGGTTGGCAGTGATTTTTTCTTCAATTTCAGGCGAGAGCATGCCTTCGATGGCAGATTTAATCTCGTTGATGGCATTATAGATCACACTATACAGTCGTATGTCGATTTGTTCGTGTTCAGCCAGTTTTCGGGCAGCCATCGATGGGCGCACCTGGAAGCCAATAATGATTGCATTAGAGGCAGATGCCAGCAGCACATCACCCTCGGTGACCTGTCCAACGGCTTTATGGATGATGTTCACCTGGATTTCTGCAGTGCTCAGTTTCAGCAATGAGTCGCTGAGGGCTTCCACAGATCCGTCCACATCACCCTTTACGATGATGTTAAGCTCTTTGAA
>SLDN01000032.1 GCA_007125275.1 Bacteroidales bacterium
CATCGAGCATGTACCGCTGAATTTGGCACTGGGTTCAATGGCCATCTTATCATTGTTGATGTCGCCGGTAAATACGGAAGATGCTTTAAGCGTTAAAAGCTCAGCTATTTCAGCCTTTCCGTTGATCTTGCCTGAAATGTCAGCATTTGCGCAATACAGTTCCCCTTCAATGATGCCGCTGTTGCCGACAACGATCTTGCCTTCTGAACGAACCTGGCCAATGATCTTGCCATCAACGCGGATGTCTCCTTTGGAGTTAATTTCACCTTTTATTGTGGTACCTGTTCCAACAAGGTTTATGGCTGTATGGTCGGGTTCTTTATTTTTGGTCATTCTGTTTGGTTGTTTTCGGTTAAACATAATGTTTTCTTATACAGTAATAGAGCACAAAAATAAACAAAAAAACGAATGGCCCGGCTTACATTTCCAGATAATAATAATCAAAAAAGGCACGGTAGGCTTCCAGTTCTTTATCCTGGAAGAACATCGGATAGTTGTCTACAGAAATAACGAAGGCATCCATTGCGGATAACTGGTCTGCGTTAAACGTTTCGGACTGCATCAATTGCGCAAAATACGCCATACCGGTTTCCATATCAGCAAAATTCGTTACGGTAACCAATTGTTTGTTTTGTTCATAAAATATATTGCTCACCGAAAGCTCTTTATCAGGATATTTTTCCTCATGGTAAGCATTTATCAACCTGGTTATGGCTGCCGGTTCATTTTGTGCTGTATTGATGATCAGAACGAAAAAATGAACCTTATCTGGCGAAAAGGCAAACGGGGACTCAATTGGTTCTCGGTCCATTCTTCTTCTTGCAACGTCGGATTCATAGTCGAGGTCTGCCGGTATTTCGAGGGAAGCCAGCAAAAGAGTCGCCGGTTGGTGTATTGGTGTATCGTTATATTGGTCAACGATTTGCTGCAGCTCATTGCGAAAAAGAACCGGATCATCTGATTTGCCAAGCGCGAGGGCATTCAGGTAGGCAAATTGCGCCATTGTTTCACGTGGTACCTCGAGCGTATCGAGGGCGCGCATATTTTGGCTGATTACATGATAGCGGCCTGCAAAGAAGGCATTATAGCTCTCCCTGTATAATTGCTGAACACGGTTTTGGCGGGCTCTTATGGTATTTGCATAATTTGGGTCACCGATAATTTTGGCATACTCACTGTCAGGGAAAAGCTCAAGAAGTTGGTTTTTAACGTTCTCCGCCATTGAGAAATCCTGATTTTCCCGATAGAGGTGATACAGGTAATAATATGCGTGCATACCAAGTGGTGTGCCGGAAAAAAGATCGATCATATCGTTAAAGGCAGTGATTGCATTTTCCACATCTCTCAGCTGATCCTTAAAGAGCATGGCCATGTTATAGTATGCCTGCATTTTTCTTTGGTTTGATGCCTCCATCATTTCCTCCGTATTGGGTATGTTCCGGAGGTAGGTTTCAGGGTCATACGCATCCAGCTCTTCTTCGGGTTCTTCTTCTTCAAAATCCATAAAGTCATCCATGCCAAAGCCGTCGGCGATCATTTGTTTATTGCTGATACGCCACATATCCTCCAGCCTGCGCTCGCCAAACCGGCTAAAGAACTCCATTTTACCATTGGCCATTGACGTAGAATTATAGAAGTACCAGCCTCTGTCCTGATCGCCCATGCCACGGGTGTCGCGGGCCATCCGTCCGGCGTCCCGCATGGCCGCCTGGCGCGCCCTCTCTTCTTCTTGCTGGCGTCTTTCATCTTCGCGCAGATCCTTAATAATGGCTTCGGCTATCGCTTTCTGCTGATCAGGGGTCATCGCAGCCAAACGCTGGAGCGAGTCTTCATGATCAATAATCCGCACCTGTTGGGTGAGCCTCGTAAGCACCATCTGCCTGTTGCGGATATCCGCATACTGGTCATAACCTGTGGGCATAAATGTTGTTGTGCTGTCATAATATGTGCTGGCTTTCAAATAATCAGGTTGATCGAAGTAAATTTCGCCGAGGCGAAGAAACGACAATGCTTTTTGCATATCGTTGTCCTCACTTACCTCGTAAGACATGGTATACAACCTGATGGCCTCTTGCTTGTCATCCTGTCGCATGGCCAGCTGCGCCAGGGCATAGTAAATCTGATCGCGGAATACACGGTTCCTGTCCTCTGCCAGCATATTTAACAGTTCATTCCGGATAAAGCCGCTGCCACCCACCGAGGGGTCATACGCCATTGCCATACCGATGCGGGCCTGAAATGCCATTTGGTAATCAGGGCGCATTTTGAGAACCTGGCTGTAAGTGTTTTGGGCTGAAGCATAGTCGTCTGAATGGTGGTATAATTGTGCTTGAATGAAGGTTAGACGCACCTTTTCATGTCTGCCCTTCACATAAGGAATGCCCTTTTGCAGTTGCGCTGCAGCCCGGGCATACTTGCCCTGGCGCAGGAAATGATCGGCATAGGTCTTCCTGAACAAAACAGTGGTCTCATCGGCCAACAAGCCCTGCTCATATTCGTCCTCAAGCATTTCGAGCATCCGCAATGCCTGCTCAAACCGCCCTTGCTCGTGATAAGCCTTGGCGATCCAGGCCTTCGAATCATATCTGCGCTGGCTGTCGTATTTCCTGATGATGTATTCAAAAGTCAATATGGAAAGGGTAAAGTCACGCTTGAAAAAGTGTGACCGGGCAATAAGGGAATATGATTCATCAATCCATTTGTTGTACTCCACCCCTCTTATGTCCATGGAGTGACGCCTGATCACAAGACTCGCCTTCTCATAGGTGATATCCATGTTCGAGCGCACAGAACCGGCATCCTGTTCCGTGCCATAACGAAAAACAGAAAGTATGTCCTCGTAGTTGTCATTGTGCAGCTCAGCCAAACGCTTAACACCATCACGATAACTCTCACGTGCATTGAAAAAGCCATTATACTTGGCGTTTATCGTGTGATAAGTGCGGTTTACAAAAGAGTTTTTCTGTGTTGAACAACCCCACTGCGTTAGTAGAATAGCAATAAAGACCAACAGAGTGCCGGTCCTGTATTTTTTTAACTTAAAAACGTGCATGCAGCAACAAAATTAGTCCACAAATATAACTGTCAATTTTCAATAATATTATATCACAAAGGCATTGTTTCTAAAAAATTGAAGCTGTTGTTACCATTAGCTCTAAAATGATTAATTTTACCGTTCAAAAGCAGGCAAGACCGGAAAATCATGGATGATCAGAACAAAAAGGAAAAAGGCTTTTTTAGCAAGCTGCATCATAAGTACAGGCTTGTTATCATGAATAACGACACCCTGGAAGAAAAGCTGAGCATACGCCTGACGCGTTTCAATGTTTTTTTGATAAGCGGCACCATAAGCCTTTTACTGATCATTGGCACCATTTACCTGGTCGCTTTCACCCCGCTGCGCGAATACATCCCTGGTTATGCTGACTTCAACACCAGGCAGGTTTTGAGAGAGTTATCGCTAAGGGCTGACTCACTTGAGAAAGACTTGCGCCAAAAAGACCTGTTTATTATGAACATTCGCAATATTGTAGAAGGACGTGATCTTATTGAAGAAATTCCTGACAGCGTCAGCGACCCGGAAGGCTACATTTTTGAGGAGCTTCCGCGGTCCAGGGAAGACTCCCTGTTGAGGGCAGAAATGGAGAGTGCTTCACAATACGATAACAATTATTGGAACCACAGTGAGATTGTAACAGCTGTCAGTCCTGATGGTTTTTCTTTTTTCACACCCCTGTCAGGGATGATCAGCAGCCACTTTAACCCCCGCAAAGGCCATTTTGGCGTGGATGTGGTTGCCGACCATGACGAAATCATCATGGCCGCCCTGGATGGCACGGTGATCATAGCCACCTGGACACTGGAAACGGGCTATACCATTGGCATACAGCATGCACACAACATTATCACGATCTACAAGCACAACAGCAGCTTGCTTAAAAGCCAGGGCGATTACGTGCAGGCTGGAGAAGCAATCGCCATCATCGGTGATACCGGCATCTATTCAACCGGAACACATCTGCATTTTGAGTTATGGTTCAACGGCATCCCGGTAAACCCAACAGATTATATAGCATTTCAATGACTGTTCCCCGCTGCAAAAAGATAGCCATAGCCGGATCAACAGGCTCTGTCGGCCGGCAAGCACTGGAGGTGATGCGCAAAAACAGGGACGCCTTTAGCATCGCAATCCTGAGCGCGCAAAACAACATTGAACTGCTGATTGAGCAAGCCATCGAATTCGAGCCGCAGCTTGCGGTAATCGGCAACGAACAACACTACACACGGCTGAAAGGTGCACTGAAAGGCTTGCCTGTAAAAGCACTTGCAGGAAATAAGCGGCTGAACCAATTCGCCGAACTGGCTGAATTTGATCTGCTGCTGAACGCCCTCGTCGGACTGGCAGGTCTGGAGCCAACATTGAATGCGATAAAAAACAAAAAAACCATCGCCCTGGCAAATAAGGAGTGCCTGGTGGCCGCCGGTGACCTGCTGATGCGATCAGCCCAAAAGCACGATGTCAAGATCTTGCCTGTTGATTCCGAACATTCAGCCATATACCAGTGCATGCAGGGAGAAGACCATATTAGCATCGAGAAAATATATCTTACTGCCAGCGGCGGCCCCTTCAAAGGAATGGACCGCCGGCAACTCCTGGCTGTTACACCGCAGGAAGCTACCAATCATCCAAATTGGGAAATGGGCAAAAAGGTAAGTGTCGACTCTGCCACCATGATGAATAAAGGGATGGAGGCCATCGCCGCACAATGGTTGTTTGACCTAACCCCTGGACAAATTGAAATGGTATTGCACCCGCAATCCATCATTCATTCTATTGTGCAGTTTACAGACGGCAGCATGAAAGCACAAATGGGGCTTCCCGATATGAAACTGCCAATTCATTACGCGATGGCCTTCCCGCAGCGTTTGCAATCCGACTACCCGCGCTATGACCTCAATCAACTCCAGACACTAAGCTTTGAACCATTAAACATCAGCGAATATCCGTGTTTGCAAATTGCAATGGATGCTATGAAAAAAGGTGGCAATATCCCATGCGCAATGAACGCTGCAAATGAAGTAGCAGTTAAATCATTTTTAAATAACCGGATCAGCTTTCTGCAAATTCCGGAGATTATTGAAAAAAGCATTGCAAACATACCTCCTTGCGAACATCCCGGGCTGAATGACATCATTGAAACAGATACCCTGACAAGAGTCCGCGCAAATGAAGCCATCAAAACAATTCGGCCTTTAAATCGTTAGTTATGGAAGCAAGGTAACTGCCGATTGCCGATTGTCGATTGTCGATTGTCAATGATGTTTAGCAATCAGATGTTAGGCCGTACTGAATTATTTAATAATTTTGCAAGCCTTTAGTAATTCAAATATTTATTATCATCATCTAGACAATTTCATTTCCTTTTAATATGGACATCCTGATAAAA
>SLDN01000204.1 GCA_007125275.1 Bacteroidales bacterium
ATGCCGCAACAACCTTCGACATCTGCCTGAATGGTGTGCTGTAGTTGCCGTATAAATCCTTCTCAATGTTTCCCTCAAAGTTGCCTGACCGTATGAAGTTTTTCACCAACCTGTCTTCGAGTGAATGGTATGCAATCACCACGAGCCTGCCTCCGGGCTTTACCACATCGGTGCATTGTGTCAGGAACTCCTTTAATGCCTCCAGCTCGCCGTTTACTTCAATGCGCAAGGCCTGGAACGCCTGAGCGAGAAACTTCATCTCCCTCCCCCTGGGTGCCATCGGTTTTAGCAATGCGGACAGCTGCTCTGTTGTTTGCAAAGCATTCGTTGCACGCTGTTTTTCTATTGCGGAAGCAATGTGTCTGGCATTACGCAGTTCGCCATAGAAATAAAACAGATCAGCGAGCTTCTCAACCGAATAACTGTTCAGTATCTCAGCAGCAGTTGTCTTGGCGCTCTGGTTCATCCTCATGTCGAGTGGGCCGTCAAACCGGGTTGAGAAACCTCTTTCCGAGGCGTCAATCTGGTGTGATGAAACGCCCAGGTCAGCCAGAATGCCATCCACAGGTATGCAGTCGTGCCACCTCAGGAAGTTTTTCATAAACCTGAAATTGTGGTTTACAAAGATCACCCTTGGGTCGTCCGGCAGATTGCGCTGTGCCTCATCATCCTGATCAAAAGCAATGAGTTTTCCATTGCCAAGGTGCTCAAGGATGCCTTTCGCATGGCCGCCCCCACCGAATGTCGCGTCAACATAAGTGCCGCCTGAGGATATCGACAAACCCTTTAATACCTCTTCCGGCATAACTGGATTATGATACATCTTCACCTCCCGATGATTGCATTGCTTTTCCCATCACCTCCTCGGCAAGTGCAGAGAAGTCGTCAGGCTCGTTGGCCATCATATTTTCGTATGCCTGCTTGGCCCATATCTCAATGCGGTTTCCGTATGCAAAAAGAACGATCTCGCGGTCAATGCCCCCATATTGCAGCAGGGAGCCGGGCAATAGCAGCCTGCCGGCTGCATCAAGCCGTAAATCTGTTGCCCCACGAAAGAAATAGCGCACAAATTCACGGTTTTTTTTGTTGTATAAATTCAGCGCATTCAGCTCACGCGAAATCTTCAACCACTCACTTTCAGGATATAATGTGAGGTTGTTCTCAAAACCACGGTTCACCACAAAGCGCTCCTGGTCACCGGGACCAAGCTGCCTGCGCAATGCAGACGGCATCATGAAACGCCCTTTGGCATCAATCTTGCAATCAAACTCGCCTAATAAATTCTTCATTGCAGATAACACAAATGGTTTTGAAAGTGTAAATATAGATATATTTTTACCACAATTTACCACTTTCCCCCACATTGTTGATAACTTTTTTGCTTATCAGCGGTATATTTTGTTTATCATAAATTGCAAATACCACAATATCAGGCAGATAGCATATTTTTATCTTCTATGAAAAAACAGGGCAATTATTACAAAGGATTTTTTTTTAATTTTGATGTTTGGTTAAGCCTTGATATTACCGTATTGCATATGGAAAATAAAGAAGTTCAGCTCATTAATGTTGACACGGTGCTTCGCTCCAAGGCCGGCGGGATGTATAAATTCATACCCGGGGCATTGATTCGATACCTGGAGCGCATTGTGCATCAGGAGGAGATAAACGAGGCCTTGCTTGGCATGCGTCATCTAGAGGGACTTGAATTTGTTGAATCTGCGTTGATTGACAATTTTGGGTTGGAGATAGAGGTTATCAATCCTGAAAACCTTCCTTCTGATGGGCGTTACATTGTAGCATCCAATCATCCTTTAGGGGGGTTGGACGGGATGGCGCTCATGCACGTGATTGGCAAGACACGCCGTGATTTAAAGTTTGTTTCGAACGACATATTGATGGAGTTGCACAACATGCGTGACTTATTCATTGCCGTAAACAAGCACGGGCGCACCAACATTGAGATGGTGCGGAAGCTGGAGGCCGATTTTGCTTCCGATATGCTGATTCTTATTTTTCCGGCCGGACTGGTTTCGCGCCGGCAAGGCGGCAGGATAATGGATTTGGAGTGGAAAAAGACTTTTATTTCGAAGGCATTGCAGCACGAGCGTGATATTGTTCCGGTATATATTGAGGGTCGGAATTCAAATTTTTTCTATAACTTAGCAAATTGGCGCAAGCGGCTTGGCATCAAGGTAAATATTGAGATGTTGTATTTGCCTGATGAGATGTTTCGTCAGCAAAACAAAAAGCTGCGCATCTATTTTGGGAAAGCTGTGCCTTACAGCACGTTTACGAAGGATTTGACCCATCAGCAGTGGGCTCAGCGGATGAAAAAACACGTATACGCATTGCCGGGAGCCGGACCGGATGTTGAATTCAGGGCTGATCTTTGACTTTGCATTTGATCATCAAGGACCGAATTGATATTCAACTTCGGATTGCCTTGTGGTTTTTTTATGGATGTCCACTTTACGGGCATGTTTTTGTAATAAAGCATTGCAGGTTTTGACCTGTGGAAATGAAATATAAGCAGATGAATGAAAATGAAGAGGTAATCATACCGCCTGTCGAGCGGGAGGTATTGAAGAGTGAGTTAAACAAGGACAATTTTTTCAGGAAGACAAACAATGCGCGCAATGAGATTTACATCATTGACGCGCACAACTCGCCCAACGCCATGCGTGAGGTTGCGCGTTTGCGCGAAGAGTCGTTTCGGCAGTCGGGCGGAGGCACAGGTCATCCGCTTGATATGGATGCTTTCGATACTGCTGAAGTGCCCTATAAACAGCTCCTTGTATGGGATCCTGATGCACAAGAGATTGTAGGCGGCTACCGTTTTATGTGCTGCTGGGAGGTCCCACAAAAACCTGATGGTACACCAAAGATAGCCACAGCGGAATTGTTCAGGTTCTCTCCGGCCTTCATCAAAGACTATCTGCCCTACACCATTGAGCTGGGCCGTTCATTTGTACAGCCCGCTTATCAGCCCTCTCGCGATAACAGGAAAAGCATCTACTCGCTGGATAATCTGTGGGACGGCCTTGGCGGACTGATCGTTGACTACCCACAGCTTAAATATTTTGTTGGCAAGGTGACCATGTACCGGCACTTTGACATTTATGCCCGCGATCTGATACTGTATTTTATGCAAAAGTTTTTCCCTGATCCCGATGGGCTCATCAGGCCTTTTGATCCATTGCCACTCCATACGCCGGTTGAAAAGCTTGAAAAGGTTTTTACCGCATCCACCTTTCAGGATAACTACCGTTTACTCTCCACCAAGGTGCGCAAGCGCAATGAAAACATCCCGCCACTATTTAGTTCCTACATGGGGCTGAGCCCAACGATGAGGGGTTTTGGCACGGCTCTTAACAAGGGTTTTGGCGGCGTCGAAGAAACGGGTATCATGGTAACCATAAAGGATATTTATGATGTTAAGGCCCGAAGGCATGTGGATAGCTTTAAGAAAGATCAAAAGCACTGATGGCTGCTGCCGGGTAAGGCAAGCAGGAATGATTTTAACAGGGATTATGGGAGTTGTGATATGATTATTTCATCTGCAGAGTTTATAAAGAGTTCAAGCGTATACACCGAAAGTCCTGAGCCGGCTTATCCTGAATATGCCTTTCTTGGAAGATCAAATGTGGGCAAGTCCTCGCTGATCAACATGCTTGTTGGACGGAAGGATATGGCCAAAACATCCGGCACGCCCGGCAAGACCCGCCTGATCAATCACTTCCTGATAAATGAATCCTGGTACCTGTGCGATTTGCCGGGTTATGGTTTTGCCAAAGTTTCAAAGTCGATCCGCCAGAAGTGGGATTCGATCATCAAGAACTATATGATAAACCGGCCCAACCTGCTTTGTTCCTTTGTTTTGGTCGACATCCGGCACGAACTTTTGAAAAACGACCTTGACTTTTTATACTGGATTGGCAGCAAAGGTCTTCCATTTGTATTGGTTTTCACCAAAGCAGACAAGCTGTCCAAGACGCAAATGCTCAGAAGCCTTGCCAAATATGAAAAAAGCCTCTCGGAGTATTGGGAACCCCTGCCACCGCTGATTGTCACCAGCAGCACCAAAGCATTGGGCAGGGATGAGTTGCTCGAAGTGGTATCTTCTTGTAATGCAGACTTCAGACCCTGACCACCATCTTAGCGTGGCCGGTAGCGGGCCCCGGACAGGATTTTGCGGGAATCGCCTTCGCTGAAAAGCTCCCGCAACCCCACATCCGGATTGCGACGCATGTATTCGCGAACGATCTGCCAACCCAGCCATACACCAGTGCGGGGTGCTGACTCCCGACCAAATGCCGATGTAAATGGCGCCTCACCCGTAAACTGATTAATGACCCTGTGATCAGAAGTGTATAATAAATTATTATCCAGCTTGTAAGTCCAGGCATAGCCCTCGTAATTCTTCATCCATTCAGCGTTTTGGGCGGTATAAGCTATTTTCAGTGTGTCGTGGGTGTGTGGCAGCATGCTATCCAGAAAATATTGTCTCTTCCCGTGATAAATTATGTGGTCAAGCATCGTCTCAGGCATCGGTGCATATTCTGCCAAACGCTCATCAGCAATGGCAAGCATCACCTCGGAAGCCAAACGCTCCGCCCGCATCCAGCGTGAGAGGTAACGGGGAATGCCCAGCCTGTCATATAGCGCATAGTCACTGCCAAGATAATTGTCGAGCCCGATCACCAGCTTGTCGCCGGTATATATGACAGGCATCATATAATCAATACCCGAAATATATGTATATACTTCCGGAAGATCGATATCCGGAAAATGATAACGATGAAAGCGGAACGCCTGGGCCAGCGGATCTGAAATCGCATCAGGGTCAGCCCACTTTTCGCTTGTGTCAAGGTAAAGCTCTTTGATCTCAGGATCAGTCACGAAATTGTAGAGACTTTCAATGGCCGCAGGGTTTCCCAATGAGCCCTCGATGAAAAATGAAAACTGCTTAGCGTAAGGCTCAAGCGACTCCTCCAAAGTAAAAGGATTGAGACTGAAAAGCACTTCTTCGTAACGGTGAATATCCACTTTGTCAATGCTTATTCCCGATACATCAGCCTCCCAGAATGGCTTCCTGCCATCACGAGAACAAGCGTTGCCGAATATAATGACAACAATCAAAGCGATTGCATAACAATTCCTTTTCTTTGTCCGTTTATTCATTTTGAGGATTCTTTGTGTATCTTTGAATTATTGAACATATTATTAATCAATACTGCAAACGCAGGGAAAGGCGAAAAAGTATTTTATGCGTACTGCGAATGGTGGGGGTTTCTCCCTTCGATCGAATTGACGTGCATCAAAATTATGAGCAACCAGTAACCAGCAATCAGCAACAAGTAACCAGTAATTAATTAAAAATAAACACATGAGAAAAATAACAA
>SLDN01000154.1 GCA_007125275.1 Bacteroidales bacterium
CCCCTGTGTGTCAAAAAACCTGTTCCCGAAGGGTCGGGATTCCCAACATGGGCGTTTGGCTTTGCCGGGCTCGCAAAATGCTCTGTTCATATGTTTGTATTTAGGGTTGACAGGTCAAATCCTGTTTTTGCGTTGTTGTTCAGAAAATATATTATCAGGGTTGGCTATGCATCAGAACATCAGCAAGATCATGATAGCGGTGAGCGGTACGGTGATGTTGTCGAGGCCTTTTGAGCTGATAAGTTCAACGATGGCAGCGCCAAGGGCAACAGAGAATGCTATTGAGAGTGTTTTTGGGCTTAAAAGCCCTGTGAACCAGTGCAGCACATACAGGCTTATCACCAGGGCTGTCAGGAAGAATACCACAGAACCAAGATAGGTTTTGTTCAGCTTCCAGCCGTAGATGATCACCTGCCGCAGTTTTTTTCCAAAAAAGACCCCTGTGATGCCTGCCAGGCTATCGCTGACACCCAGGATCAGGATGGGGATGATAAACAGCTTGTTGTCGTTCAACAGGTTGGCGGCAACGAAGGCCCCGCTGATCGCTACGGGCAACAAAACACTGCCATATGTCTTTCGTGATACATCTTCGATTGATTTGAGCAGGTCTTTGGTTTTGGCAATGAATAAAACCACGAAAAACACCACGCCCATCACGAGCACATATTCATAGGATTTAAAAATCAGCGGAAACGTGAGAGCGACAATTGTGGCGGTGCTATGGGCAAACTTACGTGTATACTCTGCTCTGACCTTCAGGATATGATGCAACACTTCGCCGGTGGCCAGTATGATTGTAAAGGCGACTATGTAAAGGATGGTAAAAAACAGTTCCTGGTTCATAGCATCAGGTTTAGGATATACATGGCAGCCCCGCCGGGTATCAGACTGTCGAAACGGTCGAGAAAACCACCGTGTCCTGGCAAAATGGTACCAAAATCTTTTACCCCGAACTGTCTTTTATACCAGGAAGCGAGCATGTCGCCACAGAATGCAAATATAATGATGATTGTAGCAAAAAGCAAGGATTTAGTCAGGTTTGTGTCTGTTAGCTCACTCATCAGCCCACCGGTAATGATGGCCAGCACTGCTCCACCAACGAGGCCTCCGATTGTTTTCCCGGGGCTGATGGTGGGCGCCAGTTTCTTTCTGCCCCACAATTGACCGCTGATCTGGCTGAAAGCATCAAAAACGGCGACAACAACGAATACGAAGTACAACAAGGGTTTTTCAGCAAAGCTAAATAGGATGAACGGTATCGCAAATAGACTGAAAGTCAGCAATGAAAGTGTAAAGAAGCGGTAATGACCTGATTCTCCAAATTTCCAATGCACCCTGACCAGCTCAATATAGCCGGCCAAAACAATCAATGCCGCCAGCAAGGAAAAAAATGGTGGTCCGAAATAAATGCTGCCGTAAAGTGCATGAATGATTACCAGGTAAGTGAAATACTTTGACCAGATATTTTTTCTTTCGGCCCCGGGCTTTTTTTTCGCAATCAGGAAAAAAGCAATTGCACCCAGGATGAAATAGGCAAGAATGACATAGTAAAGGGTTTGTTCCATAAAGCGAATTTTTCAGGAGAAGCTGTTTTGCTTCATCCCCCGGGGCCTTTTTCCCCCTTCTGTCTCTCCCTTAGCACCCAATAGAGGCCCTTTGCGTTCGACTGCATTTCGGGGATCATAAGCTGTATGATGATATGTTCAACGAAGGCCAGTATCCCCCAAACAATCATGAAATAATAGAGGGGTTCATAAAATCCGAATCCAAAGAGGATGAAAAAGAAAAACCCTTGAATGTAACCACCTGTCTTCCATGAGTATAAATGCAGGCTTGGAAAGCGTCCAAACTTAATCAACGACAATGTCAGGGCCATAAACAGCAAACCTATGAATATTGAGAAGCTAACGATATGCGGTGCAAAATCATCTCTTTTAAAGATCCAGATGCCCATAAAAACCAAAAAGTAGGTGCTGAAGTCGGCAATTGAGTCGAGTCTGGCGCCAAATTCGGATGTTTGTTTCAGCATGCGGGCCAGCATGCCATCGAGCACGTCCGACACCAGGCTGATGATAATAAGTAGAGCAAAGGTTTTTTCATATCCCTTGAGGGCCATATAAAGGATTACGGGGAATAGCAGCAGCCTCCCGAAAGAAAGGGCGTTGGGGATGTTTATTTTGTTTTTTATTGTCATTGTTTTCCGGGTAGCAAAAAGCAAAAGCCGTCATTGCCTTTTGGCTGACGGCTTTTGCAAAATAACACAATGTTTAATAAACAAACAAATCTTCTTGACTTAACTTTGTCACGGGGCCAAACAATGCTTCGATTTCATCAAAGTCAACAACGTTTTCATTGCCCAGTATGACATAGGTTTTTGGCTGGTTACTAATGTACTCCCTGTTAAAGGCGCTCATTTGTTCCAGTGTCATTGTGGGCACCTGGTTGTATAAAACCTCGTTCAGGTCGTAATCTCTCTCCATACGCTTTGCGCCCAGGTAGCTCCAGATAACGCCGGTATTTCTGTTCCTTTGTGTGCGGATGTTGCTGATGATCTGCTCCTGTCCCAGCCTGAAGGCTGTTTCAGACAGTGGCATATCGTCAAAAAGTTCGTTAAAGGCACTAAAGGCATCGGCTACCTTGTCGTTTTGCGTGGCAATGAAGCTGGTGTTCATGAAATAGTCGTCAGGGTGGCCCGGCATGGAGTAGCTTGCCCCTGCAGAGTAGGCCAGTCCACGTTTTTCTCTCATCTCCTGAAAGACAATGGCATTCATCCCACCGCCAAAGTACTGGTTGTACATTCTGACTGTCGGAATGATTTCGGGGTCATAATTCACCCCCTTGGTGATCGTGCGCAGATAGCTCTGGGTGGCATCATAGTGGGCAAAATACACCTTGTTTTCGAGGGTTTCCAGTGGTTCGAACCGTACTCCATCTGCAACTGCTGCCAGCTGTTCCGGGATGATGTGACTGGCATCGATAATGGCCGTTGCTTCTTCAATCGAATTTGGGCCGAAAAATATCACCTTATGCTGAATGCGCCACAGGTCTTGCAGTGCGCTCAGCAATCGTTCTGTGGTCAGGGCGTCCAGCTCCTCATTGGTCAGTGCGAAGGTTGAAGGATTGTCAGGTCCGTACATCGCATAGTTGCCCAATGCCGAAAAGTTGGTTCTTTGGTCAGCCTTGCTGTTTTCACGGGCATTTTTTACATTGCGGATATATCTTTGCAGTGCCTCTTCATCAGCCTGTGCGTTGGCAACCAGCTTTTCAAATAAGGAAACGGCATCTGTCATGTTTTCTGACAGGCCGCTGATGGAAACACGTGTTTCTTCATTGCCCACCCACATGTTAAAGGTACAGGCAAGTTTGTAAAACTCATTGGCGATGTCTTCCGGACTGAAATCTTCGGTGCCCATGAACTGCAGGAAGTTTCCTGCCAGCGGGAGGTATCTGTCGTGGTAGCTGCCCATGCGCCAGAAGTAGGTGAGTGAAAACGTGGGATTGGCATCATTGTGGGCGTAATATACTTCAAGTCCGCTGTTGGTCAGCCCTTTTGTGATGTCTTCTTCGTAATTGAGAAAGACCGGCTCGATGGGCTCCACAGTGCTTGCCTTGATCTCTCCGAGCATATCTGATGAATCGTCGCGGTTGATATGGATGGGTGTGATGGCCGGTTTTTCAACCTGCTCGATGTCATCGGGTTGCCCTTGACGCTTGTACACCACTACATAATTATCATTGCGGAGGTGTTCATTGGCGAAGGCGACCACTTCTTCTTTGGTTACCTCGCTCAGCCTGTCGATGTAGGCGAGGTTATCTTCATACGGAATGCCGTTCAGGAAACTCATTGCCATCATCATGCCCCTTCCCTGGATGCTCTCAACACGTCGCATCTCCTGCAGCCTTAGGTTGTTAATGGCTGCTTCCATGAGCCAGTCGGGAAAGTCACCGTTTTTGAGAAGCTCCAGTTGGCCTAACAACAATTCTTTCACTTCATCGAGAGTTTGGTCGCTTTTGTTACGTCCTGATAACGTTAGTACGGAATAATCGGCCATGCTGCGCACACCTGCTCCGGCGCCAAGCGTTGCCATCTGTTTGTTCAGGTTTTGGTCTATCAGACCTGCGCGGCCATTTGTCAGAATCATTCTTATCATATTGATGTAGGGCACATGATCAGAAGCGGCGCCATCGAAACGCCACCCCAGCTGTATGTTTTCAGCCTGCAGGCCTACGACTTCTTTAACAATGGGCACAGTGATTTCGGGTTGCGGGCCAAAGTCAAGCTCTGGCAGGGGTGAAGGCTCAAGCTGACCAAAATACTTGTCGATGAGCACAATGGCCTCGTCGGGGTCGAAGTCACCTGCCATCACAACGGCCATGTTGTTGGGTACATAATATTCATCAAAGAAGTTTTTGATGTTGATGATGGAAGGATTTTTAAGATGCTCGGGTTCGCCCAGGGTTGTTTGCAGCCCGTAAGGATGTGCAGGGAATAAGCCTGTGTACATTGCTTCCATGGCTTTGCGGCCATCGTTGGTAAGCGACATGTTCAACTCTTCATAAACGGTTTCAAGTTCGGTATGAAACAGGCGCAGCACCGGGTCGCTGAAGCGGTCAGCCTGTATCATCGCCCAATGCTCCAGCCGGTTAGCAGGGATGTTCTCCATATAGATGGTGAAATCATTGGATGTTCCTGCATTGGTGCCTGTCGAGCCGATTGCGGTCATCAGGCGGTCATATTCGTTGGCGATGGCATAAGTGGAAGCGATGTAGGAGATGCTGTCAATCTGCTGATAGATAGCGGCACGCTTTTCTTCGTCTGTTTCAAGACGATAAACCTCAAAGAGCGCTTCTATCTCATCAAGCAGCGGTTCTTCTTTTTCCCAGTCGATGGTGCCAAATGAACTTGTTCCCTTGAACATGAGGTGCTCAAAGTAATGCGCCAGGCCGGTGGTCTCAGCCGGGTCGTGCTTGCTGCCTACCCTTACAGCCACATAGGTTTGAATGCGTGGCTCCTCTTCATAAACCGATAAATACACCCGTAACCCATTGTCAAGGGTGTAAATGCGAGCATCGAGCGGGTCGTCAGGAAAGCTAACATAGGGATACTGCGCATGGGCAGTCAATGCTGCTGTCGCCACAAAAAAGGCGACAAAGAACAGTTTAATGCAATTTATTGTTTGTTTTTTCATTATGATTATGAGTTTTACAGGTTGCTAAAATTTAATTGGCGTTAAAAATAACTAAAAACATATTGCTGTTCCTCTTATTTAATATTTATTATCAGTTTATAAACATACCTTTACAGCTCTTTTTATGGTTTTTCATTCTGATAATAAGGAAACTGCGAATC
>SLDN01000048.1 GCA_007125275.1 Bacteroidales bacterium
AAGTCGACCGACAGCTTATCCTCTTTGTTGATTTGCAAAACATTGCTTGTGAGGGTTTTGCGGGCAAGTACCTTTTCGCTGAGCGCTTCAGGGTATGTTACCACATAGATGATGCTGTCGCTGGTTGCCAGCCTGTTGATCACCTCTGAACGCAGCAAAATGCCGGCGTTGTCCTCCTCCAATGATTTGAAGGGCTTTTTGTAAGATGAGGGGAAAAAGAAGCTGTTCCTGTTCTCGTAACTTTTTTCTTTCTCGCCTAACAGGTTCTCGAGGTCGTTGAAGAAATAGGCTGCTGATTCCTTATCTGAAAGGACAAAAAGAAAAGCCTTGCTGACATTTTTGATGCAAGCTGCTGCCAGTACTGCAGGTGCTGACCCTGCCAGACCTTCAACGGAGATGGCTCCGGCACCATCCTGTTGCAGGAAATCTGCCAGCGCATCGAATTGTTCACCTTTTGCAAACTGCCGGATGAATTGTTCAGTATTCACTTTTTTGATAAGTTGTTATGCTGTGTTTTCCTGAATCAATGCTTCAATTTTTTCCACCATCCATTTTGGTCCTGTATAGAACGGTACTCTTTGGTGGAGTGTTTCAGGTTGAATAGCCATCACACGTTGCGTGCCTGAGCTGGCCTTGCCCCCTGCCTGCTCGGCAATGAACGCCATTGGACTGCATTCGTACAAAAGCCTGAGCTTGCCATTCGGATTTTTTGTAGTGCCCGGGTAAAGAAATATCCCGCCCTTTATAAGATTCCTGTGAAAGTCGGCCACCAGCGAGCCAATGTAGCGGGAGGTGTAGGGTCGGAAGGTTTCCGGGTCGCTCTCCTGACAATATTTGATGTACTGTTTTACCCCTTCCGGAAAATAAATATAGTTGCCTTCATTAATTGAGTATATGTTTGCTGTATCAGGATACTTCATGTCAGGGTGTGAGAGGCAAAAAATCCCAACCGACGGGTCTAGCGTAAAACCGTTGACGCCTTTCCCTGTGGTGTATACAAGCATGGTAGATGAACCGTATATCACATAGCCTGCAGCTACCAGGTTTACGCCCGGCTGCAGCAAATCCTCCTGTACGCCGCTGCCAAACTCCGAGATGCGTCTGTAAATGGAAAAGATGGTTCCAATCGAAACATTTGATTCGATGTTGCTGCTTCCATCAAGCGGGTCCATGGCAACGACATATTTTCCCAGGTGCGAAAAGTCATTGCTGAAGGTGATCACTTTTTCGTTCTCCTCAGAAGCGATGGCACAACATTCGCCACCCCCCTTAAGCGCCGTAATGAACATTTCATTAGCAAAGACATCCAGTTTTTTCTGGGTCTCTCCCTGTATGTTTTCTTTGCCAACCGTGCCTAATATGTCAACAAGTCCGGCGGCGTTGATCTCCCTGTTTACGATCTTTGCAGCCGTGGCAATGTCGTTGAGGAGTCGTGTCAATGCACCTTTGGCGTGCGGATAATCCGACTGGCGCTGAATGACAAATTCGGTGAGTGTGGTGATCTTGCTGCGTAAATGTACCATGGTGTTGAGGTTTGGTTAAGAAAAAGTTATGTGATGTTGCTTCGATTAATTGCTTCAATTCAGCGGATTGTCTTCGATCTGTATGTCCCGTTCTGTGTTTGCGTATCCACAATCGACAAACGACAACCGGTAATCGACAATCCGCCGGTGTGTGAAAAAATCCTGTTCCCAAATGACCGGAGTCTTTGACATGGGCGTTTTATGTTTTCCGTTCTATCATTTTTTTCAGCATGGCCAGGGCCGATCTGCTTGCACGTATGATATTTCTTTCCCGGTTGTCAGCAAAGTTATATTTTTTAGATACCAGTTCGTCTTTTCCGGCAACCGCGACCCAAGTCGTGCCAACCGGCTTTTCTGCTGTTCCTCCATCGGGTCCGGCAATGCCGGTAATGCCAATGGCATAATCGGTGCCAATCAGGTTCTTGACGCCCAATGCCATGGCTTCTGCCACCTGCGCGCTAACTGCTCCATGTTCCTCCAGCATATTTGCAGCTACATTCAACAGCTGCATTTTTACATCATTTGAATAAGCAATGATGCTGCCTTTGAAATATGCTGAGCTACCCGGTATGCTGGTGATGCTGTGTGCAATGCGCCCGCCCGTGCAGCTCTCTGCTGTTGCCAGGGTGGCGCCATTATATTTTAAAAGTTCACCCACCGCTTTTTCCATGGTGTCATCATCATAACCCCAGATGTATTCAGGTATGAGCCTCTTAAGCTTTGAGATTTGATTGGCAATGGCTTCCTCCAGTAGGTCTTTCTTTTGGCCTTTTGCCGTTAGCCGTAGCTTAACAATACCCATCGAGGGCAAATAAGCCAGCTGAATTGCTTCAGGCAGATCATCTTCCCAGTCGGAAATTTTTATAGCCAGCGCCGACTCACCAATGCCGTGCGTAAGGATGCTTTTATGAACGATGTACTGCCTGCGTGGCAGTTTGAGCAGCCTTGGAAATATCTGATTGCTGACCATCTCTTTCATTTCATAAGGCACGCCGGGCATGGCGACAAATATTTTGTCTCCTATTGCGAACCACAGGCCTGGCGCAGTGCCATATGGGTTTCGCAGTGCCTCCGCCTTGTCGGGTACCAAAGCCTGTTCACGGTTCAGGTCTGTTATTTGTCGACCAAATTTCTCAAAATATTGTGTTACATCTTCAAGGATCTGCTGGTCCATAACCAGTTGACTGTCAAAGAAATCACATAGCGCGTGCTTGGTCACATCATCGCGCGTTGGACCCAGCCCCCCTGTAATCAGAACCATGTCAGCCCTCTCTCCACATTCCTTTAAAGCACGCAATATCTCACTGTGCTTGTCAGTAATGACAACGATCTCACTGGTTTCTATGCCCAATTCATTCAGCCTCGATGCAATCCAGGCCGCATTGGTGTTCACTGTTTGACCGATCAGCAACTCCTCACCAATTGAAATTATGCAAGCTCTCATTCGTTTTTTTGCCAAAAATAAGCATATAAAGCGTGCAAATGAAATTAGGTATTTCTTTTAATTATTAATATTTTTGTCGTTTGTCAGATAATATAAATTGTTGAAGCCACACAGGCTGTGAATTGTTTACGCAGAAAGCTTTCTGTTCAATGAATAACAGCAAATGACCGCACAGGCAAGTAATACGATAAACATGAAGACATTTAAAGAGACCGAATTAATTCTAAATGCTGACGGAAGCATTTACCACCTCAAACTGCGGCCTGAGCAGATTGCCGACACGGTTTTTGTTGTTGGCGATCAGGGCAGGGTGCCCATGATATCAAAGTATTTTGATAAGATTGAACATAAAGTCCAGAGCCGTGAGTTTTTAACACATACCGGCTATTATGGCAAAAAGCGTTTGTCTGTTGTTTCAACGGGCATAGGCACCGACAACATTGACATTGTACTGAATGAACTGGACGCTGCCGTCAACATTGATCTGGAGAAGCGTGTTCTAAAAGAAAGACATACCAGCCTGGATATAATCAGGCTGGGAACTACCGGTGCATTGCAGCCCGGAATTCCGGTTGACTCTCTCGTGGCCTCAACCTTTGGGCTTGGCTTTGATGGGCTTATGCATTTCTACGACTTTGATCCTTCGCTGGCAGAGATGGATATGGCAGATGCTTTTGCCAAACATCTTAACTGGAGCACAAAACTACCTTATCCTTACATTTTTGAAGCTTCATCACTTCTTATGGAGAAGATGGCGCCCGACCTCATTAAGGGCATTACATGCACAGCTAACGGCTTTTATGGGCCCCAGGGTCGTGAGCTCAGGCTGCCCCTGGCTTTTCCTGATATGAACGACCTTATTGAGGGCTTTGAGTACGGAAAACACAGGATTACCAACCTCGAAATGGAAACATCAGCACTCTATGGTTTAGGTAAATTATTGAACCATCATACACTTACCATCTGTAATGTGATTGCCAACAGGATACGAAAAGAGTACAGCAAGGATGTGCAAAAATCTGTTGATGCAATGATACGCTATGCCCTGGAGAAGGTAAGTGCTTGATAATGATATTTTTTCCCATGAAAGAAACAAGCGAACGTGACATACAGGCCCTGGTGAGCATGATTGACGAACCTGATCCGGATATTTTTCAGGAGATATCCGAGAAGATTCTTCAATGTGGTGATGATGCCATGCCGTATCTTGAGGATGCATGGGAACGCTTCCCGGAAGAGGAATTGCGTTTGCGGCTGGAAGCACTCAAACAGCAAATACGTTTTGATGCATTTTCTGAACAGATCGTTGCATGGGCAAAAGATGACAGCAGCGACCTGCTAAAGGCCTGGATGGATATCACTTGCTATTTTCATCCAGATATGAATAAAGAGTCAGCTTTGAACAACATCACCAATATCCGGAAGGATATTTGGCTGGAAATGAATGAAAACCTGACTGCCCTTGAACAGGTTAAGGTCTTTAACCACGTTTTTTATGACATCCACAACTTCAAAGGCAACCTGGACGACTACCACAACCCCGATAACTCATTTATTGACAGAGTATTAGAGAGGCGCACGGGCAATCCGCTCAGCATCAGTATTATTTATATGCTGGTTGCGCAGAGTGTTGATCTGCCGATTATGGGAATCAACCTCCCTGAACACTTTGTGCTTGCCTATATGGGTGAGCGCTTCGACACGGAGAGCATGAGAATACACTTTGACCAGCCATTGTTTTACATCAATGCCTTTAGTGGAGGTGCAGTTTTTTCATCAAAGGAGATCAATGATTTTTTATTGAAGCTCGGGATGGAGCCTTTGCCGGAGTTTTTTGTTCCTTGCAGCCACAAGGACATCATCATCCGTATGTTCAATAACCTGTTGACGTCATACGAACAAAGTGGCCAGGTGCAGCAAAAGGTCAGGTTGAAGCAGCTGCGCGATAGGCTTGAGCAGCTTTAGCCTCTATCTTTCCAGTACAATAGCTATTCCTTGTCCTACGCCGATGCACATTGTGCAAAGTGCTTTATTGAGCTTGTTTCTTTGAAGCTGATATGTGGCGCTGGTCACGATTCTGGCGCCGCTCATTCCGAGTGGATGGCCCAGGGCAATGGCGCCGCCGAGCGGATTCACCCTTGCATCGTCATCACTTACTTTCATTGCCCTGGTGCAGGCCAGTGCCTGTGCCGCAAAAGCTTCGTTTAACTCAATAATATCAAAGTCGTCCATCCTCAGGCTCAGCCTGTTGATAAGTTTATCTGTGGCAGGCACAGGCCCTATGCCCATAATGCGGGGAGGCACACCGGCCGCCTGCATCCCCAGTATGCGTGCAAGTGGCTTCAGCT
>SLDN01000170.1 GCA_007125275.1 Bacteroidales bacterium
AACTGCAAAAAAACGGAATTTTTCGCACCTGCCCAAACCGAAATGCACCCCGGAGAAGAAACGCCCACAACAAAGACCCCAAATAATTTGGGAACCGGGATTTTTGATACACAGGTGACGATTGACGATTGACGATTGACGATTGTCGATTGTCGATTGTCGATTGACAGTTGCTGGTTTAGAACATAAACAGATTAAAAAAAACGACATCATTGCATCCACATCTTTTGTACCTTTGCACATTTTAAAAATGTAAAGTTATGGCATTGAATTGCGGAATTGTTGGCCTGGCAGGATCAGGGAAGACCACATTGTTTAATTCGCTGGCGCGTGGACGCAACATCTCCGGGCAGGTCCCGGGACGAACCAACCTTGGACAGTTTGAAGTGCCCGACCCCCGCCTTGAGGCACTGGCAGCCGTTGTGAAACCTGCAAAAGTAGTTCCTACCACCGTGGAAATCATCGACATCCCAGGATTGACAAAGGGCGGAAGCAAAATCAAAGGGGGCAATCAGTTCCTGACAGATATCAGGCAGACGGATGCCATCATTCACGTGTTGCGCTGCTTCGACGATGACACCATCCCACACATCGAAGGCAGCGTGAACGCCTTGCGCGATAAGGAGATCATTGATCTGGAACTGATTACCAAAGACCTGGAAACCGTTGAGAAGAAACGGGAACGGATGAGCAAGGTAGCTGCAGTCGGCGACAAGGATGCCAAAAAGGGCACTGAAGTGCTCACAGGCTTAATTGAGCACTTTGAGGAAGGACTGCCCGCAAGATCTTATGCCATCAATGAGTTGGACCGGAAATATATTGACGACTGCTTCCTGCTCACCGTAAAGCCGGTGATATATGTTTGCAATGTGGACGAAGCCTCCGCAGCAACCGGCAACAAGCATGTCGATGCCGTCCGCCCTGCCATTGAAGAAGAAGGCTGCGAGCTGCTTGTCGTTGCAGCTGAAGCCGAATCAGAAATAGCGCGCCTGGAGGACGAAGAGGACCGCAAAGAATTCCTGAAAGACATGGGCATTGAAGAGCCGGCAGTGAATAAGCTGATCCGTGCCGCCTACAATACACTCAAACTGCAAACTTTCTTTACCGAAGGACCAAAAGAAGTGAGGGCATGGACCATCACTGAAAATACGCCGGCACCCAGGGCAGCAAGTGTTATTCACAGCGATATGGAAAGAGGATTCATACGAGGCGAAGTGATGCGCATCGAGGATTTCCTAGAACTGGGCTCAGAACACGCCTGCAAACAAGCCGGTAAATTCAATATCGAAGGAAAAAATTACATCGTGAAAGACGGAGATATCTTTCATGTGAGATTTAATGTTTAAAGAAGAGGGGCAGTGAAGCAGTGGACCTGTCCGGAATTCAGGACCACTGATCATTATTTCACAAAAAACACCTTCAGCGACTCCAGATAAACATCATTCCATCCTTCCAGCATATTGTCATACGCATCATCAGGGATGCCCGTATGCTCTATCCTGATCTGTGAATACGCCTTTTCAGGAAATATCTTTATTGACACTTCAGAAGGTTGATCTTCACCAAAATACCATAGCTGCTGTATGGACTTATTGGTTTCGAATGCCACATTCCGGCCCGTTATGTAGCCGTCCAGCATCATAAACTCAGATCCGGGTTCTTCACTCATCACAGCAGGCTCACCGGTCCATAGCTCAATAGTGAAAGGATTGGTCAAGGCCCGGTAAACCTCTTCAGGTGTACCCTTGATTCGTGCACGTAGTAAAATTGATTTCATATCTTTTCTGGTTACAGGTTCATGGTTACGGGTTCATGG
Source organism: Bacteroidales bacterium (assembly GCA_007125275.1). Next base: position 1,817 of record SLDN01000170.1, read on the forward strand.
TTACGGGTTCATGGTTACGGGTTCATGGTTCACAGTTTACGGTCGTTGATCAGCCTGCAATGATTTGCACATTTGCACATTAAGAGAGCCCTAGCGTTTCCGCAGCACGAAACCACACAGTGCCGGAACATAAAGTTTGATCTCGCCAAAGTTGCCATCACCCTCTGCTTTGTAAACAACAGATTCGTCAATCCGGGCTTCACCGCCAAATATTTTTGAATCGCTGTTCAGCATCATCTTATAATCGCCGGAAGGCACATTGGCCGGGTAATCAGTATATGAACGAAATGGACTGAAGTTGAATACAAACAGCATATCACTGCGGCCGAACACCAGTACCTGTTCAGAAACATGTTCTTTATACAGGTTGATGTATGTTTTTGACAACAAATTGTGCTTTTTGAAGAGCGCGATCATTTTCTTGTCAAAAGCACCAAGATATTTGTATTTCAAATCAGGATTTTGAGCCAGGCTCCACTGCCGCCTGGCGTAATGATACGACCAGTTGTTGTGGGCATTCGGGAAATCAATCCATTCGGGATGTCCAAACTCATTGCCCATAAAGTTGAGATAACCGTTGCCGGCCGTTGCCAGGGTAATCAGACGTATCATTTTATGCAAGGCGATGCCATTGTCAACGGCCAGATTGCGGCTATCCTTGTGCATATCAAAATACATCTCCTTGTCCATCAACCAGAAAATAATGGTTTTGTCGCCCACCAGTGCCTGGTCGTGTGATTCGGCGTAGTGGATGGTCTTTTCTTCCATCCGCTTCCCTTTGAGCTGATGAAATATCTCACCTACGTGCCAGAACTCTATCTTTTTTTCTTTGATGGTTTTGATCCAGAAATCGGGCACCCCCATTGACAAACGGTAATCGAAACCCATTCCTCCGAGGCCCTCCGGTGCAGCCAGCCCGGGCATCCCGCTCATCTCTTCCGCAATAGTGATGGCTTGCGGGCTGAACTCGTGAATCAGCTTGTTGGCAAGAAACAGGTAAACGATGGCATCCTCGTCCTGGTTCAGGTTGAAATACTGGTCATAGCTGTGAAAGTCGGAACCCAGACCGTGGTCATGGTAAAGCATGCTCGTCACCCCGTCAAAGCGGAAACCGTCAAAGCGAAACTCTTCGAGCCAGTAACGGCAGTTCGACAAGAGAAAATGCAGCACCTGGTCCTTGCCGTAATCAAAGCAGCGGCTGTCCCAGGCCGGATGCTCACCTCGCGGGCCATCATGAAAGAACTGGTAATAGGTGCCATCATAACGACTGATGCCCTCTACCTCATTCTTTACAGCATGCGAATGCACAATGTCCATGATCACATAGATTCCACGGCCATGCGCATCATCAATAAGCGCTTTTAGCTCGTCCGGTGTGCCAAACCGACTGGAAGCGGCGAAATAATTACTAACATGATAGCCGAAAGAGCCGTAAAACGGATGCTCCTGGACGGCCATCAGCTGTATGACATTGTAACCGGCCGCTTCAATGCGTGGCAAAATATTCACACGAAACTCCTCCCAGCTGCCAACCTTATAATCTTCTGTGGCCATTCCGGTGTGGGCCTCGTAAACCAGTGGAAACTCCGGTGGCCTCTCCGGGGGCTGATGCTTCCAGCTATAGTTGTCAGGCGGATCCCATACCTCTGCATTAAACACAAGGCTGTGAGGATCTTGAACAACCCGGCGTGCCCAGGCAGGTACCCTGTCGCCTGAGCCACCATCCCAGCAGATGTGGAACTTATACTGATTGCCGTGCCTGAACAGCTCACCAGGTAAACGCAACTCCCAGTTGCCATTGCCCAAAGAAGTCATTTGATATCTCTCGTCCGGCAACCATGAAGTGAAATCAGCAAGTAAAAATATTTTTTCTGCATTCGGAGCCCATTCCCGCATCACCCACTCTTTACCTTCACGATGAAGCCCGAAATAATGATGGCCCATCGCAAAAGCGGAAATAGAACCGCCCGCCGAAGCCAGTTGCTCTGCCTTTGCATAAGCCTTGCGCAACCTGCCGGTAATCGTACGGGCATGAGGCATAAGGTATGCATCTCTTTTTACATAATCGGGTATGTACATGTCATTTAACGTATAATAAACCTATTCGTGCATGCTTGCTTATTCGCATTTTTGCGAAAGGCTAAAGTTAAAACTATTTTTTTATTATCTGATGACAGTTTCTCAATGCTTCTTTAAGTCATGCCAATTTTCTTGTCAGAATCAATCATCCCCAAAAAAAAGCACTGCTGAACTCCATGTAAAGACAATGGCAGACTCTGCAAAATTGTACCATGTGATGAAAATTTATTACTTTTGCACTGTTTTAATTCAATCTTAATAAACACTGCATCATTGGGAGGTTTTCATGACATTATTTGACCTTCAGAACGGGGAAAGGGGCATCATCACTAAGGTGAAAGGGCGAGGCGGTTTCCGCAGGCGCATCATTGAGATGGGTTTTATAGTTGGAAAGAGCGTACAGGTCATTAAGAAAGCTCCTTTGCGTGATCCCATTGAATACAATGTGATGGGTTACAATGTTTCTCTGCGAAGCAGCGAAGCAAGGCTCATAGAGGTAATTCCCGAAAAAGACTTCCATCCGGTCAGAGAGCCGGTTTTTGATGGCGTACTTCACACAGAAAAGTCTGCAACCTTCCGCAAGCCGGGCAGCACGATAAATGTTGCCCTTGTAGGCAACCCCAATAGTGGCAAGACGACATTTTTCAATCACGCTTCCGGATCGCGAGAGCGTGTCGGGAACTATAGCGGTGTTACTGTTGATGCCAAAGAGGCATATTATCATCATAAAGGCTACCGTTTCAACATCACTGACCTGCCTGGCACTTACTCCATCTCGGCCTACACTCCCGAAGAGATCTTTGTGCGTGAGTTCATCACCGAAAAGCTGCCTGATGTTGTGATCAACATTGTTGACGGCTCTAACCTTGAGCGCAACCTTTACCTCACAACACAGCTTATCGATATGGATATCAGGGTGGTGATGGTTCTCAACATGTATGATGAGATGCAGGGAAAGGGAGACAGGCTGGATTACGAAACCCTCGGCAAGATGACAGGAATCCCGATTGTGCCTGCGGTAAGCTCAAAAGGCAAAGGTATTCAGGAGGTATTCGAAAAGGTTATCGAGGTTTACGAGGACCGTGATGAAGTCCAACGTCACATCCATATCAATTATGGAAGCATTGTTGAAGAAGCGATCGGCAAGGTACAGGGCAAGATCAAGGCAGAGGGTAACGAGCCACTGAATGACCTTATTTCCTCTCGCTTTCTGGCTGTTAAACTATTGGAAGGCGATAGAGAGGCCATCAAAACCATCATTGAC
>SLDN01000063.1 GCA_007125275.1 Bacteroidales bacterium
GCATTTGCGTCCTGCATCCAGAGAGATCATTGCCAGCGAGGTTCAGAACATCGCCCGGACAGCTAGTCGCTTTGCTGAAAAATATTTTGAGCTGGGATATGAAAGGATGCACAAACTGGATCTGCGTTTCTTTCCTGAGCTACATAATTTTACGCTTAAAACACTGAATGCGCTTCATCGAAGCATTGACAACGGAAAGAGTGCTGAACAGGCCAAGGCATTCCTTGTGACATTAAACGACTTCTCGTTTCACTCACAACGTCATATGCAAATGCTGCGCGAACAGCGGGTGACGGCCATCAAAAACATCCTTGAAGAGGCCAATCTGAGATACCTTGACGAGTTGAGGGCCATGATCAATGTGATGCCTGAGTATATCCGCATCAAGTTGAGCAGAAAAGAGTTCTCAATCAAAAAGCATGACCGGTTCAGGACGCGTCTTTACAAGACACATAAAATGTTCCTCGCTTCGATCACACGCCGGCCGGTCACGCACAAGATCAAGGTAACACCCTCTGCCCGCCTTTTCTTGTATCACAAACGCCTTGAAAAGCTGCACCTGCAGATGACCAATTTTGCCCTTCATTCCTTTAAGGAAGTTGTTGAGGTAGGCAAGCTGTTCAACTCAATACACGAACTCATTGAAAAACTTCGGCTTGAGCCTGGCAACGACGCCAGGAACCTTGAGATCATCAAGCTTGAACGCAACCGTCTGATTGCCGGTATAGATGTGATGGAAAACCGCAGCAGGGACTTTTATTACCAATCAGGGCAGAGTATTTATGAAGGCCTGCTGCACGACTTGCAAGAGTTTAGCCATCACCTTGAAAGTACCGGGGCAAACATTAAAAGCAGCGACTTTTATACCCAGTTAAAAAATGATCCTACCCTGGTGGACGACATAAGTGGCTTCCCTGTCATTTGGGAAAAGAACCTTTCTTTGTTCATCAACAAGGCCGTTCTCGACTTTTACATCCTTTCTCTGAAAAGCCGCATCCATTCAAAAATTAAAAAGTCCCATTTCGACTTTACCTCATCGCTCGCCAATGGGATGATGCGGCAGCTTAATGACTTCCAGTCGTTTGCAAAGCAGTTGTTGGAAAAATCGGCACCCGGGTCGCTTATTAGAACGCCACGGCTGGATCACGCACAGCTAATGGCCACGCCTGTTGTTGAGATATACCGCGGCTTGTATGCAGAAATTGGCGAGTTGCTTGATGACATTCCCGAAAAGATGGATATCACGGCAGAGCAGCTAGGCGATAAGTTCAGGGAGACTGCCTTTGAGGAGGCTGCAAGGCTTTCGGTTAGTGTGAGGAAAACATTAGAATATTACATCAGCACTGAGCTCATCGATTATACCAACAAGCACTGCAATGATGCTGAGCAGCAGCTGAAGCAATATGCAGCAGGAGTCAAGGATATGGTGAGGCTGTTAAACTTCAGCCTTGACAACCAGGGCAAAGATGATGCTGCCGGGGAACAGGCCTACCGCGATCAGCAGTCGCTGGAGCTGATCAAGGTTTTTTCCGGCAACCTGGATGCAGAAAAAATAAAAATCCACAGGATAGCAGAGGAAGTTGAAAGGGCATTCGAAACCGGCCTTAAGCGGAGCTTTGAACCTTTGTCGTCTGCTACCATCAGCAAGACCAGTCTGGCGGTACGCAAAAAGTCGCGTGAGGCTGAGCAGGCTGAGTTCTCGGGGAACCTCCATCGGCAGTGGCAAAAGGCAAAGGAGCTGACACGCAACCGATTTGTAGACTTGCTATACAGCAAAAGCGAGGGTCAGCTATGGTTCAGCCATTTTGACAAACCGGAAACACCTTACAGCCGGTCAAATAAAGACTTGCTGACATTTGCAGAGGCCATCACTCCCGATGAAAATATTTTGAAGGAGCTCCCCTTCTATTATGCCACCCTCTTTTCAGGGCAGTCGGGCACAGGTGACGATTTCTGGGTTGGCATGGAGCGCGAGATGAGTGAGTCGGTGCTGGCCGTACAACGTTTTAAGGCCGGGTTTCCCGGGGCGTTAATCATCACGGGCGCACGCAGCTCCGGCAAATCCAGCCTGTCAAAAAGAGTTGCGGAGCGCTTCTTTACCCGTGACAACATCCACGCAGTGCAGGCACCACAGGCCTGCTCGGCCGATACTGAGCTTTTTGCAAGCAAGCTGCTGAACTCCCTTAACGCACACAACAAGCGCATTGAAGACGTTTTCAGGGCTTTGCCGGCAGGCAAGGTCGTCATCATTCACGATCTCGGCCTTTGGTGGGAACGCCGACACGGAGGAAATGCCGTGGTGGATATGATCCTGAAACTGATCGATGACTTTGGCCACAAATGTCTGTTTATCATAAATGTGAATGCATACGCACTCAGAATCATTGACCAGCAGAGCAGGCTGAAGAGCTATGCGCTTGCAACGGTCAACTGCGAACCCTTCGACGCCCGTGAGCTCAAAGACATGATCATGTTGAGGCACCACGCCGGTGGCATGCTGTTCAGATATAATAAAAAAGATGAAGAACGGATGACGACATGGGACTTTGCAAGGCTGTTTAACGACCTTTTCGACCTCTCCTTTGGCAATCCGGGCACTGCTACCAAGCTTTGGCTTTCAGCCATCAGAAAAGTATCAGGAAAAACAATCGTGATGGCACCCCTGAGGTTGCCGGACAAAAAAGCCTTCGATAACCTCAGCCCCGAGCAATGGTTTTATATATTGCAGTTTTTGCACAACCGCCGCTTCTCAATTGCCCGACTGGCGCAAAACCTCGAGCAACCGGAAGAGGTTGTTTTCGCCGATGTGCGTGAACTGATGCGGGCAGGCATCCTGGTCGAAAGGTTTGAAGGGGTTTATGCCATCAGACCAGGCCTTGACCTGTACCTTGCAGAACAACTAAAAACCCGTAAGCGACTATGAACCTTTTGATCTTTGCCATGGCGGGCATATTGCTGTTTCTGCTGTTTCGCATGCTGAACAGACTCAGCAAAGCCCTTTTTAAGAAGAATTTTTATCGCAGCAGCATGATGAGCCTGCTACCGGTAATGGAACTGGTGACCTGGGTGGCTTATGCTTTTTGGGGCACTTATGTTGTTTTTTATGGACACCTGTATTACGACCTGATCATTGGCATCATGGCCGTGCTCATCATATTTGGGCTTGCCTGGTTTGTGTTTCGTGACTTCCTGGCCGGCGTACTCATCAAGATCGAAAAGTCCATTGACATCGGCCAGTATATCAAAACACCATTTGCCGAAGGCCGGATCATAAATATGGGTACACTCAGTCTGGAACTCACCAACGAAGCCGGCGAAACAGTCAAAATACCCTATTCACGACTCAACAGGGAATCGCTCGTGTTGCCACCGGATAATGAAGACAACCTCCCGCATCAGTTCCAGATTCAGCTGGACGGAAAACAGTCACCCGAAAAGATCAGAGAAAGGGTTTATGCCGAACTCATTGCCATGCCCTGGATCATCAACCCTTTGCCGGAAGTGAAAATATTTAAAGCTCAGCAAAGCCACTGGGAGTTGCTGGTGAGATATCATACACATATTCAAAGTCAGGCAGTTGCAGTAGAGAAAAAAATCCGGGAACTGTTAGCTGTGCGCGATTAAGGCTGACCCCGGGGAAATAGAAATCAAAAGAACAGATCTGACCGGAAGAATTCTCGTCTTTGAAACGTGTGTGGGGTTACATATTGCGTTCAACAGTGAACTCAATGAGCTGCTTAAGTGAATTCCTGGCAGGAACGTCCGGCAGGCTGTCAAGCATACTGAGCGACTGGTCTTTGTAAGCGATCATATGTTGTCGGGCATATTCGATGCCACCCCTCTCATGCACCTTCTCCATCAGTTCAGCTACCTTGGCCGGATCGTCGCTGTTGTTTTTGATGGTATTGATGATCTTTCGCCTGTCGAGGTATGATGAGTTGTTGATGAGGTAAATCAGCGGCAGTGTCATTTTTCTTTCCTTGATATCGGTACCCGAGGGTTTCCCTTTTACGGCATCCCTGTCAAAATCGAGGATGTCGTCTTTTATCTGGAAGGCGATGCCGGCCTTCTCGCCTATCAGGTGCATCTTGCTGATCTCTTCATCAGATGCGTCAGCCGATGCAGCACCGCAGGCCAGACAAGATGATATCAGGGATGCCGTTTTCTTTCTGATGATCTCAAAGTAAACGTCTTCTTCGATATCGAGGCTCCGTGCTTTCTCTATCTGCATCAGTTCTCCCTCGCTCATCTCGCGCACGGAGCTGGCAACGATCTTCAACAGGTCAAAGTCATTGTTTTCCAGGCTTAGCAAAAGCCCGCGCGACAATAGGTAGTCGCCTATCAGTACCGAAATTTTGTTTTTCCATAAAGCATTTAACGAAAAGAAACCCCGTCGCTCGTTAGAATCATCCACCACGTCGTCGTGGATCAGGGTGGCGGTGTGCAGCAGCTCTATCAGGTTGGCCGCGCGATAGGTGCGTTCAGATATCTCACCAAAGATACCGGCAGAGAAAAAGACAAAGAGTGGACGTAGCTGCTTGCCTTTCCGCTTTACTATGTAGCGGGTGATCTTGTCTAGCAAGGGCACCTTGCTCTTCATCGATTGCCGGAACCTCGACTCAAATATTTTGAGTGGCCCGTCAACTGGTGCTTTTATTTCGTTTAGCGTGGTCATAAACAATCGGACTTTCCAGCTCCTAACTTACACATTATTATTAAGAAAACCAAATTATGAACATAATGTTTGGTTCCACTGAACATTCGTAATGGTGAAGGTGCAGGGTAATGACACCTGCACCTCCCTTTATTGCATGTATGTTCTGCATTTAACCACTTACAAGTGGCTTTTCCTTTGTTTTTCTTAAAATGGCCAGACTTATCCCCGCAGCCTGATGCGATCAGCCACGATGGTGGATATTTTATCGACGGGTATCCTGTCTTGTTGCATGCTGTCTCTTTCGCGGATAGTAACGGTGTTATCCTCCAGGGTCTGATGGTCAACGGTAATACAATAGGGTGTGCCGACGGCATCCTGGCGACGATAGCGGCGACCAATGGCGTCTTTGTCTTCATACTGGCAGTGGAAGTCATACTTCAGGGTGTCGAAGATCTCCCGTCCTTTCTCTGGCAGTCCGTCTTTTTTAAGCAACGGC
>SLDN01000138.1 GCA_007125275.1 Bacteroidales bacterium
ATATTGTCAGGGTTTTCGAGACTACTGATGGGTACAAAGTCACTTACGGCAGCCGAACCGTCAAAGGCTTTGGCAATTTCCCAGGGTGTGCCGTTTTGCCTGCACTCCTCCTGAATGTCCCGTGCAGTGAAATCAATCCCTACACCAACCTCATGATAGTAAGTATGTGCAAAGCGCGGCTGTATGTGCTTTCCCAGCTTGCATATCCTGTAAACCAACTCTATTTCATAGTGTATCTCCTTCGAAAAATCAGGATAAAAGAAAGGCAGTCCGGCCCGGATGAGAGCGGTTTCCGGCTTCATGAAAAAGAGTGGTGCCTTTGGGGCTTCATTCTTTAACTCAGCGATGTGCTCGCTGTAATTGCGGCCAATACAAATGATCTTCACGACAACGGTTTAATTGAATATCGAATATGAATATTGAATCCAAAGTTACACCAGAAAGTGATTTACTGGTTTTTGATGTGCATATTGCCTTTGCCGAGGCCGCGCAGGATGATCGACTGTATCACTTTTTTTGTGGATAACGGGAAATCTGCCTTCATCATCCAGTCAAAGTACTGGGGCTCTTTTGTGAATACTTCATCAACAGGTCGCCCTTTATATTTTCCAAATTTAAAGACTTCTTTTCCTTGTTTGTTGAAGCCGATGTGTCCTACCAGGTCAGCGTTCTGGTGGTTATAAGAGAAGTCGTGGAGGGCCTGGACATCATTTTTGATGGGCTTTTCCTTCTTTCCTTCCCTGTCTTCATAATCAGCGTCCTTATACTTTTCTATCTGCGAAAGCAGTATTTCGTATGTGGCTTTGGTATCGGCTTCTGCGGCGTGTGCATCAACCAGTTCCTTGCCACAATAAAACTTATATGCTGCTTTCAGTGTGCGGGGTTCCATCTTATGGAAGATGTTTTGTACGTCAACCAGACGACGTTTTTTGATGTCAAACTCAATCCCACAGCGCAAGAACTCCTCGATCAGCATAGGGATGTCGAACCTGTTTGAGTTGTATCCGGCAAGGTCGCAGTTATGCAATAATTGATCAAGATGAGGTGCCAGTTGCTTAAATGTAGATTCATTAGCAACATCTTCATCGGTGATGCCGTGTATCTCTGTTACCTCAGGCGGTATGGGTATGCCGGGGTTAACAAGCCTGGTGAGGGTTTCGGCACTGCCATCAGGATGTACTTTGTGTATGCTGATCTCTACAATGCGGTCTTTGACCACGTTGGTACCTGTTGTCTCGAGGTCAAAAAAGGCAATGGGGCGCGTAAGTTGTAGCTTCATGAAATTTTGGATTGGAGTTTATTTGTTTCACGAAATTACAACAATTTTTTGCGCCCCTGACTTTAAATTGTCTGGTTTACATTAAAATTTTCGAGATTGTCTGCGATTTTCTGCAAGAACATACCGCCCAGCGCGCCATCGATTACCCTGTGGTCGCACGAGAGTGACAGCACCATGCGGTGGCGGATGGCGATGGTGTCACCGTCCGGGGTTTCAATCACGACGGGCTTTTTCTCAATCATGCCTACACCCAAAATGGCTACTTCAGGTTGGTTGATGATGGGTGTACCCATCAATGCGCCAAAGGTGCCGAAATTGGTAAGGGTGAAGGTGCCGCCCTGTATCTCGTCGGGCTTGAGTTTGTTTTGACGGGCTCTTTGAGAGAGGTCGTTCACCTCTTTTGCAATGCCCAGCAGGCTTTTGTGGTCAGCATTTTTGATCACCGGCACGATGAGGTTGCCGCTTGGCAGGGCTGCAGCCATCCCAACATTGATATTTTTGCGCTTAATGATATTATGGCCATCAACGGCAATGTTGACATTTGGGAATTCGCGCAAAGCCTTCGCGATTGCATCAATGAAGATGGGTGTAAAGGTCAGCTTTTCACCGTCACGTTGCTGCAAAACATTCTTTTGCTTGTTGCGCCATTTGACCACCTTGGTCATGTCCGCTTCACGAATGATGGTGATGTGTGCTGAGGTGTCGAGCGATTGAACCATGTGGTCGGCAATGAGTTTTCGCATCCTGTCCATCTCCACAACTTCATCTCCTTCGCCAACGTGCACTTTGGGTGCATGCGGTTTTGCTGCCGGGGCTGCGGCTGCTTGAGTAGCAGCTTGTTGAGCCGGTTGTGATGCTGCCGGTTGTTTTTGTGTCTCTGCAGGCTTTTCCTGGCGTGTTTTCAGGTACTTAAGGAGATCTTCCTTGGTAACCCGTTCGTTTTGACCGGAACCCTCAATTTTGTCGAGCTCCGCCATGGCGATGTTCTCCTTTTTGGCGATGCTGCGCACCAGGGGTGAGTAAAAGCGGTCGCCTTCACCCTTGCGATCGGCAGGATCACCGGAAGGTGTGGTGTCTTTTGTCTCAGATGCAGTTTTCGTCTCTTCAACAGGTGCTTCTGCTTTTTGTGCCTCTTCCTGGGAAGTTTCTTCTGCATCTGCCTGATCATCTTCACCGCCTGCTCCACCATCAGTATCAATAATGGCAATTACGGTTTCAACTTCTACGGTGTCACCTTCGTTAAATAATTGCTTCTTCAATACGCCCTCTACCGGACTGGGAATCTCAGAGTCAACCTTGTCTGTGGCCAGCTCAAGAATTGGGTCATCCAGCTCAATCGTATCTCCAACGTTCTTAAGCCACTTCGTAATGGTGGCTTCTGTAATGCTTTCGCCCAACTTGGGCATCTTTAATTCAAAATTTGCCATATTTTTTTTCTTTGGAATGTCAATACTTCACATCTTTCAAACAATAAAAACCATAAAAGGTTTGACACTTTTGTTCTTGTTATTTGATAATACTTATATCTGGTCCGTTTGAAACATTCGACTTTTTGCCCAGGAGACGGTATGCCTTGATGCATATTTGAATGTCTACTTCAAGTTTATAGTCTTTTGCATAGAGGTTATTCAGGTTTTCCATCGTTTCTTCAGGAAGCTTTTTGTGACGGATGGTATCGCCCGGATGTAAGACGCTCTTCTTTAAACGGGGCAGTTTTTGCATCCCTGTAACCGGATGATATCCCACCCATGATAAGCTGTTTACAATAACAAGGAAAAGGTTTCGCAGAAAACCCCATCTGTGCTTCTGGAAAATGAGATGAACCGGCAGAGTGAACAGCAACAAGACAGAGAATGCAAGGTCAAAGAGCCTTTTCTGCCGTTTATTCGCAGGGAGGTTGATGGCATTTACATTCACCGTAAACAAGTCTCCGAAGGTGTCAATGCTGTTGCTGCCAATGATATAGAGCCCTTCCGGAGGTGCTATTTTGAAGTGTACCTGCTTGTCTTGCAGGATCGACATATGGTTAATGATTTCCTGAGATGACATATTCCCGGCACAGAAAATCACTTCGTTAATCTTATAGATATCGATGATCTCATTGATTTGTGAAATGATACCAAGGTAGCCTTCTTTTTGAGGTTTTATTGTTTTCAGTGAAACCATTCCAATGAAGGCAGTATTGCCGCTAAGGCGCATCATGCGGAGTATACGGGCTGCTTCTTCGCCGTCGCCGGCAATGAGGACACGTTTGTTCTCCGGACTGCTGACATGCAATGTTTTTTCTTTGATGAGGGTAAATGTGCTGCGGGTCAGCAGCATAGAGAAAACTGCCCATATGCTGCCCAGCAAAATCAGTGCCCGCGAAAAGCGAAGGTGGATGGGCAATAGTGCATAGATGACCAATATGGCGATGGTGCCCCAGATGATACCCCGTACGATCCTGAATAGCCTGACCGGCCTGTCGTAGCCGCCGCTGATGAAAACTGACATCAGCCAAAACAATATATATGCCGGCACAATGAACTGCATGAAGGCAGGCGGGTAATAAGGCGTTTCTGAAGCAAAAACCTGATGTCCCCAGTAATTGGTCAGGTAGTAAAAACCGCCGTATATGAGACCTGCATCCAGTGCCGGCCAGAATATCCGCTTCACAAAGCGTGCAGTCAGCGCCAGAAAAGCCCTGAAATAAATGGCCATTTTGATGAGCAGGGAAAAAGCCCGGGCGTTCTTCCGGGAAAAATGCTTCTGCGCAAAGATGATCATCGCATTGTAAAAAACCAGCACGTAGTTTACACTGCTTTTCTTTGTGCTTTCTCCCTTATAGTGAATGATGCGTGCATCAGGATAGTAATAATTTTCGTAGCCTGCCTTGATGATGCGGTGCGAAAGGTCTATGTCTTCGCCATACATAAAAAAGTCCTCATCGAGGGCGCCAATTTCCTCAAGCACATCTTTACGCAACAGCATAAAAGCACCAGACAACACATGCACTTTGTGGGTTTGGTCTTTATCGAGAAAGCCAAGGTGGTATTTGCCAAAAGTTCTGGATCTTGGGAACAAAGCTGACAACCCGAATATTTTGCTGAAAGCCACGCCGGGGGTAGGCAGGCCACGCTTGGATTCCGGCAGGAAACGACCCTGACCGTCCAGCATCTTAACACCCAGTCCGCCGGCATCAGGATGCGCATCCATAAAGCTGACCACTTTGGGCAAAGTATCATCCTCTAATACAGTATCGGGGTTAAGCAACAACACATAGCGGCCTTTGGCCTGCCGGATAGCCTGGTTGTTGGCCCTGCTGAATCCAAGGTTTTGCTGGTTGGCAATAAGCCTTGCGTCCGGAAACTTTTCCCTGACCATCTCAACAGAGCCATCAACGCTTTGGTTGTCAACCACAAAGACCTCCATGTCGAGCAGTTTGCCTGATGTATATACTGAATGCAGGCATTGCTCCAGGAAATACTTGACGTTATAATTTACTATGACAACGGTTAGCTGCATCTTATCAGGCGGTTGTGGCTTCGTAGACTGTGCGGTAAATGATTGAACGACCCAGAGTGATCTCATCGGCATATTCCAACTCGTCGCCGATGGCAATGCCACGGGCGATCACAGATACTTTTATATTAAAGGGTTTGAGTTTTTTGTATAGATAAAAGTTGGTGGTGTCGCCCTCCATGGTCGTGCTCAGGGCGAGAATCACTTCTTTGACCTCTTCTTTGTCACGCAGCCTTTCTTCAAGCGCGGTGATGTTGAGGTCATCCGGGCCAATGCCATCGATTGGTGAGATGATGCCGCCAAGCACGTGATAAAGGCCGTGATACTGCCCTGTGTTTTCAATGGCAATCACATCACGCAGGTCTTCCACC
>SLDN01000128.1 GCA_007125275.1 Bacteroidales bacterium
CTTCAAAACGGCCAACAGCATCCTTTTCGTGCGGCAGATATTCCTCATATCTGCTTACGAGGTAGAAAGACGCCGCGAACAGGTCAAAGCCGGTATCGTTTTCTCCCGGCTGAGGGAATAGTTGAGGCAGGTCATTATGCCAGCAAAGGGCGGGTTGAAAGTTGTGCACTCCTCTTTCGGCCAGAAAGCCGTGGGCAGGAATATGCAGTGCATCGGTGTCCACAACAGCCTTGCCATAACTGATCTTTGGGCCGTCGTGAAGGCGAAAAGATTCGATGTTGTCTGTCAGCTGCCAATGGGAAGCGAGCAAATTGCCGAGCAACAGATCACACACATATTTAACGCGGCCGGTTATTTTGGGACTATACACCAGTATCATCATCGGGTTTGCTGATTTATGACACTGTAAAGGTAATGGTAAATTTCATTTTTCTATAACATTCCCTGGTCGCCAAAGCTGAAATATGTATCGTTTGCCACAATGATGTGGTCGATTACAGGCATATCTATGCTTTTTCCGGCTTCGACGCATTTCCTTGTTAAAACGATATCGGCTTTGCTTGGTTTGCGGTTGCCGCTGGGGTGATTATGGCAGATCACGATACCGGCAGCATTGTTTTCAAGTGCCAGTCTGAATATCTTTTTGGGATCGGCCAGGGTACTGCCGACGCCCCCTTCGCTAACGCACAGTGAGCGGTGAAAGTGGTTTCCGTTTTTTATGGTAAGAATCCACATCTCTTCGTGTTTGAGGTCTCCAATGATGGGCAGTATGATCTCAAAGGCATCCCTGCTGGAGACGATCCTGTTATTCTTTTGTTCTCCTGCCAGGCGGCGCCGGCGACCCAGCTCCATCACTGCCACAATGTTGGTGGCTTTGGCCTCGCCGATGCCTTTAAACTTCATCAGCTCGGGGAGTCCCAGTCTGGAGAGTTCAGCCAGGTTGTTGGAAACACTGTTAAGGATGCTTTTGGACAGCTCAACGGCCGACTGGTCATTGGAGCCTGAGCCAATGACAATGGCGAGCAGCTCAGCGTTGGACAGCGCCCTGTGGCTTTTGGAAATTAGTTTTTCACGCGGCCTGTCGTCAACGGCCCACGCTTTTATACCCTTGGGGATTAATGGCTGATAAGGTTTTTCTTTCATCTTTATTTGATAAATTATTATTTTGGGCTAAATTAACAATTTATCAAACAAAAAAAAGACCTTTCTTGGCGAAAGGTCTTTTTCGTAGCCCGTAGGGGAATCGAACCCCTGTTACCAGGATGAAAACCTGGCGTCCTAACCCCTAGACGAACGGGCCTCTGAAAGCTGGACTATTGCAGGTTATTTACGTGGCGGGTCATTTTTGATTTAAGGTTGGCAGCCTTGTTTTTATGGATGACAGATTTTTTTGCCAAACGGTCTATCAACGAAATGACGCGCGGCAAATCTTTCTCTGCTTTTTCCTTGTCATTGTTGTTTCTCATCTTTTTGATGGCCGTACGCGTGGTCTTCGCATAATACCGGTTCCTTAGCCTTTTGGCATTGTTGGAACGAATTCTTTTCTTTGCTGATTTGTGATAAGCCATGGTTAGCTATTATAAAATGAATTAAACTGTTTTACCTTTGTAGCCCGTAGGGGAATCGAACCCCTGTTACCAGGATGAAAACCTGGCGTCCTAACCCCTAGACGAACGGGCCTTTATCCCGATTCATATTTTTCTGAAAAGGAGTGCAAATGTAAAACATTTTTTGAAATCTGCCAAAAAGTTTTTAAAAAATTCGTTTCACAGGAGGGGACAGATCATTATAAAAACAATATCATTCAACTCGTAAGCAACTGTTATACAAACATTAATGAGCATAGTCGTTTGTAAAACAGCAGATAAGAAAATTATGGCCATTATACATACCTCAATCCATTAATTATTAATATAAGTCAAAATGTTAAATAGTTTTTTTTATATTTGTACTCCTCTAATGACAAGAAAAGTAGCATAAAATCAATTAACCCAAATCATTATGATTAACCCATACAAAACATTAACTATGAAAAACACTAACTTTAAACTAATTGCTGTAATGCTTATTACAGCCGGACTATTCGCGGGCTGCGGCCTTAACAAGATGGTCAGGAACTACGATGAAGGAGTCAGGTACACTCCGGAAACCAACCCACTGGAAAACCACGGTGGACAGGTGGCAGCGAATGTAACAGGAGCCATAGATGAAGGTTACTTTCATCGCAAGGCAGTTGTAGAGATCACACCTGTGTTAAAACATGCCGGTGGCGAAAAAGAGCTTGAAACAGTCATTCTGCGTGGCAGCAAGACAACCACTGCCGGCACAATGGTTAATCGTGACCAGAGAAGCAGTTTTAACCTTAACAATGTAATCACTTTCGAGCCCGACATGCTCGCTTCCGAACTTTACGTGCGTGCAAAACTTTACAAAGAAGGCAATGCCGACAGGGCAACCATCCTCCCGGAAAGAAAAGTGGCGGATGGCGTGATCAACACATCACAGCGCATCAAAAATGATCACCATACTTCAATTGCACCACACGAGTACGAAGAAGAGGTGATCATCACAAAAACAGCCAATGTTTATTTTGCCTATATGCGCCACAACCTAAACTGGCGCCTTGATCTGAACAGACAGGCAGAAGCCCACGCAAAAATCAATGAAATCACTGAATTCATTAATAGGGGCTGGGAGTTAAAATCAGTTGAAGTTGATGCGTGGGCATCACCTGAAGGGGAGATCGCCTTTAACCTGGAGCTGTCAGAGAACCGTGCTGAAACCGGCCAACAATATGTCATGAACCTGTTCAGCCAAAAAGGCGTTGAACTTCCTGAGCTCAGGGTTGGCGCCAGAGGCGAAGACTTTGACGGCTTTATGGCAGCACTCAATGCCTCTAACCTTTCTGACAAGCAAACCATTGCCAATGTGATTAATTCACAAATTGCCCCGGCTGAGAGGGAGAGAAGGATCAAAGACATGACGCTTATTTATGCAGAAATAGAAAAAATCCTCGAACCTCTGCGCCGTGCCGAAATAACAGTACATGCTTTCGAACCCAAAAGAACCCACGAAGAAATTGCAGACCTGGCAGTTAACAACCCCGGTGAACTCGATGAAAAAGAATTGCTATTTGCCGCCACTTTAACCGACAACATGCAAACAAAGCTGGCCATTTACCGCTCAGCGCTACAGCTTTTCCCCCGCAGCTACAAAGGCTTTAACAATGCAGCTGCCATTTTGCTTGAGATGGGAGAGCTCGATGAAGCCGCCGGTTTCCTCGAAAGAGCAAACCAGATTGCTCCAGGTAACGGACACGTGCAAAACAACCTGGGTGTAGTAGCCGCCTGGCAAAAAGATTATGAAAGCGCTTTGTCGCTTTTCAGATCAGCCAAAGCACAGGGTATCTCTGCTGATTATAACATTGGAACCATCCAAATCATCAATGGAGAATACCAGGCAGCACTCTCTTCGTTCAGCGGACATACCTGTCTGGCAAACGTTGCATTGGCCCAACTGATGGCTGGCAACCAAAGTGCTGCCATCAACACCCTGAACTGTGCTCCGCAGTGCGGACATGCAGCTTACCTCAAAGCGGTAATTGCAGCAAGAAATAACGATGCACAGGCATTGTACAACAACCTGCGTGCCGCCATCGAGTTCAACGATAACCTTAAAAATATTGCAGCCGACGACCGTGAGTTCATCCAGTTCTTCGGACAAGCTGAATTCCAGAACATCGTAAGGTAAACCTTATTGCAACACATAAAAAAAACGCCCTGTTTCCGAACAGGGCGTTTTTTTATTGCTGCGTACCCAGCCGCAAACGGGTTATCCCCTTTGGATAATCGCCGGCAATCGCTTCAAGCACCATATCAAAATGCGTCCGGTAAGCGACAAAGTCTATGGCGTTGACATCCAGCACCAGGATGCGCAAGCCCGGCTGCTGCTTCAAATAATTAAAATAACTGTCCTGAATGCGTTCCAGGTACTCATCCGGGATGCGCTGCTCATAATCCCTGCCCCTGTGCCTTATGTTTTGCTGCAAGCGGCTCGTCCCTACATATAAATGAATCAACAAGTCAGGTCGGGGCAGATTCGCATTCATTATATTGAATAACGTTCTGAACAACTGGTATTCATCGTCCTTCAATGTCTTACGGGCAAATATCAGTGATTTGTTCAGAAAATAATCTGAAATCGTGAAGTCAGAAAACAATTCGTGATTGGTAAGCTTACGTTTGAGCTGCTGATATCTGTCTGCAAGAAATGAGAGTTCCAGCGGAAAGGCATATTTATCCTGATCGTCATAAAACTTTGCCAGGAATGGGTTTTCCTCAAACTGCTCCAATATGATTTTTCCGTTAAATTGATTGGCAATCCTGGTGGCCAGGGAGGTCTTGCCAGCTCCAATGTTGCCTTCAACGGCAATATAGTTGTATCTCATCATGATGATTATTACCCTGTCAACGGTTTCTGCTTCACTCCCAACCAAGGCAGCGTGGTTCCGCTGACAGTCATATTATTTATTTATCGAATGCTGCTAAAGTGCATTGCTCTCCAGCTTTCTGACCAATAGTTTGTCATCGGTTTCAAGCAGCAGCTGCATTGCTGTTTTCCCCAGCCAAGGATGCATTTTGTCGGGAGCTATTTCACATAACGGGACCAGCGCAAAATTACGCAAATGCAAGCGCGGATGTGGGATAATCAATTCCGGCAAAGCAATGACCTGATCTTCATAAAACAAAATATCTATATCAACAGGTCTGGCACCCACAACCCCGGCAACACGTTTCCTGCCGAGTTTCGCCTCGATCAAATTCAAGACCTTCAGAAGCTCCAAAGGCGCCATTGAAGTAAATACTTCCACGACCATGTTATAAAACATCCCGCTGACACCCTCACCCCATGCCTCGCTGTGATACAATGAACTGGTTCGCGAAACCCGCAAACCCGCACCGGTCATCAACGACATGGCATTTTTAAAGGCCAGCGGCACATCCCCTTCATTGCCGCCCAACAACAAATACACCTTGTGCATCATACGCTCTGTCATAATCCAAAACAAAATTGAACAAAAAAAACGGCATCACAAAATTTTGTTTTTTGACAATCAACGAATATAATATATTTGTACCTTTAACCTTC
>SLDN01000001.1 GCA_007125275.1 Bacteroidales bacterium
CTTCATGCGCCCACAAAGCATTGGCGATGTTTAGCTGTACATGCTCTCCGGCTTGTTCTTGTAACGACAGCAGGTAATCTCTGTAGGCCGGATGAAAATTCTGCTGGCTGGGATCAAAAAACAGCGTGTTCGACATCTCCAATGCGGTCTGTTCCCGGGCACCGGCATAGGTCATGGCCAGGGCAGTGGAAATACTAAAAGGCGAAACAACATAGTTGTCGTTGTTGCTTGAGATATGCTTCATCAGGTCAAAAGCAAAGTGGTTGATGCGCTCACCAGCAGGCAGTTCCATGATGCTCGCGATCTCCGCTCCTGAATGTCTTTGCATGGTTTGTTGGGTTTTTCGGCTACAGGTAAAAAATAAACCCACCATCGTAAGCGTTAGCAGGGTAATCAGAATATATCTCATGGGATGGGTTTTTAATAAATTGATTCCATATTACGATATGAACCGTAAAAATACAATTTAGTTGCTTACTTTTGTACAAATACCGGGCCAGCCAACCAATTAATTCAACCATACACCGATGAGGTCACCGAACACCATCTTGTTGCCGCTTCTGTTATTCATTTTTTTCGTGGGATGCCTGCTGCTTTTACCCGGCCCCTCGTTCGCACAGCGACAAAAGGACTGCTATACCTGCTCTGATACCCAGGTCGACTTGCCTGACAGTCGCAGTATTTTACGGATCAACAGAAGAAGGGGTAGCCGTGTGCCGCTGCGTCAGACACGCCACGTCAGGGTGCCCGATCGCCGCAGTTCACTGTCGTTTATCATGAACGAACCCAGGGGCCCCATCAGACCATCTGACAGAGATCGTTTTTATGGCGTTGGAGCCCTTGAAGTTGGTGTCAATCTGGGAACAGCCTTTGCTTACACCGATATCAACGGTAAACCCGGGCTCGACCCTTTCGAACTTGACCAGCTCATTCAAAACAATACCTCCCTGACAGCCGGTTTGTTTGCCAGATACCGAATCAACGAATGGTTCGGCTTTTCGGTCGGTGCTGACATGACCAGATTGCGGGCTTCGAACCCAAACGGTTTCAATCACCAGTATGTGGTATTTAGAGATGTGAACCAAAACGAGACCTTGGAAAACGTTGACGTCTATTCATTCTCAAATGATCTGGCCGAGTTATCAGGAAAACTGGAACTATATTCGCCGGTGATCGGCCGAAGCTCTTTGAGTGTGTATGGCTTTGCAGGGTTTTCTGTCATTCTTCACAATCCTTCTATATATGATAGCCTGGGCCAGCCTATTACTCTCGACCCATTGATCATCGAAGTGTCAAACCCCCTCAGAGAGATAGAGCCCGAACCCGCACCAAACATGGCCTATGCTTTGCCTTTTGGTGGTGGTGTCAGCGTTATGATGGCCAATTTCGTTCGGGTGGGGCTGGAGGTCGGTTACAGGTATACAGGCAGCCATGGCCTGGATGGTCTGCATATTTCTGAAAACCCCTACGACTCCTATGTCTTCACCACCATTCGCATCGGTTATGTATTTCCACTAAGGAAATAACAAGATAGCTGTTTGGGACACCTGGTTTTGTTTCAAAATACAATACATGTAAATAATTATATATAAAATATTTGTACATTTGCAAAATCAATGTACAGCACATGCGTACATTCACATTATGTTCATAACAAACCTAACAATTAACTTTTTATGAGTGATAATACAGAGGTGATCAAATGCTTGATTTTGGGTAGCGGTCCTGCTGGTTATACCGCGGCCATCTATGCGGCCCGTGCTGATTTAAAACCTGTTATGTACCAAGGCTTGCAGCCGGGAGGGCAGCTGACTATCACCACGGAAGTGGAAAACTATCCTGGTTATCCAGATGGGGTGCAGGGACCAGAGATGATGGTTGACTTTCAAAAACAGGCAGAACGTTTTGGCACCGATGTCAGATGGGGTTTGGCCACAGCTGTTGATTTATCGCAGCGACCCTTCCGTGTCCAGATCGATGAAGAGAAAGAGGTGTTTGCAGAAACCCTTATTATCGCTACTGGCGCATCGGCCAGATGGCTTGGTTTGGAATCTGAGCAGCGGCTGAATGGCTTTGGTGTATCGGCCTGTGCTACTTGCGATGGCTTCTTTTATCGCGGGCAGGAAGTGGCTGTTGTAGGTGGGGGAGACACCGCTTGCGAGGAGGCTTCCTACCTGTCTAAACTGTGTAAAAAGGTTTATCTGATTCATCGGCGTGATGAACTCCGGGCGTCAAAAGCCATGCAACATCGGGTGATGAAAGCTCCTAACATTGAGATCATCTGGGATACCGTCCCCGTTGAAGTTCTTGGCGATAAGACAGTTGATGGGGTGTTACTCAAAAATGTTAAGACCGGAGATGAAAAACGGCTCGACATCCAGGGGTTTTTTGTCGCCATCGGCCATACACCCAACAGTCAGATTTTTAAAGAACAGCTCGATATGGATGCGAACGGATACCTCCTCACCAAGCCTGATAGCACCGAAACAAATGTTCCCGGTGTCTTCGCCTGCGGTGATGTGCAGGATCACGTGTTTAGACAGGCTGTTACTGCCGCTGGCACTGGTTGCATGGCGGCTATACAGGCTGAGCGTTTTCTTTCAGACCAGGAATAAACCATACCCTGTTACTGACTAGTTGTGAGAAACCAGTGTGGTTGCTCGGCTTCGTTATGTGTCATATCAATCGGCTCAATAACAGCTTGAGATGAATATATACCTGCTTCTCACGTTTGCATTTTTTATTTTATACCTGCAAGGGGCGGGATATTTTTTGCTGTTTATGCCCAGAAGCAGAGTCCATCTGCTTTTCGCTGCCTATGCATCGCTTTTTGCCATCAATGCACTTTCTGTTTATCTGCTGCAGTTGCAATCCAGTTTGCAATGGATATACCTGGCAGATAGGGTGGGTACCATGGTGCTTGCCATTTCTGCCTTGACCTTTAACTGGTTGATTTATGAGCTTCAACCCAGGCCAAACCCCTTGTTTCGCCGCAGCATCATATTGGTACTGCTGCCTTTAACGGCCGTGTCATTGTTTATGTATGTCAAAGATGTTGAGTCTTTGAAATTTTATTTCAAAGGAGTAGGTGAATTCTGGCTGTTTTATTTTGATAGTAGCTCTTCACTGTCTTTTATGATGTTGCTACTGGTCGCACTAAATGGGTTGCTGGCGGTTATACAGGTCTATAACTGGGACCTCACAGCCCGCACCAATATCGAGCAAATAAGGTCACGTGCCGTTTTGATAGCAGTGGTGTATTTCGTTATTATCGGTCTCGCGAGTGATTTTGCCTGGCCGATCTGGAGCGCATACATACTCCCTCCCATTATGCACCTTACGGCGTTGCCTTTGTTAGCTGCAATGTTTTTTGTGCTTTACGGACAATCCAAAAAAATCATTCCGGATCAGGTTATAACTGATATAGCCATAAAAAAGATGGACTTTTTATTGCTTTTTCTGGACGAGGATGGAGAGGTGATCGGTGCGAATCAACGTTTTTTGACTGTGATGGGATTTAATATGACAGAGATTCAAGAACTAGGTGTTGATGGCCTTACACATAGTCATGAAGGCCATGTGGGTTATACCAAGTCATCGTTGAAGATGATACATCTCGAAGAGGGGGAATGGGTTTTCAAAACCAAAGATGGGTTTTTATTAGAGGCCAAAATTCAGGTGGTTAAAATCCATGGTAGGTTTGGTCGGTTATCAAGCTATGTGATCATTGGTAAGGATTGCAGAGAGCAAGCCTGGTTAAAAAAACAGTTAAATGATTGTTTGAGAAAAACGGCTGACTTAGAGAGACTGGTCCGGGAAAAGCAGACAATTTACTCGCAGAGAGAGCAGCAACTGATTATTATCAAGAACAGGCAAAACCAGGAGCTTCATCAGACCTACAGGGCTGACTCAAGTAATAAAAAACTTGTTTCCGAGAAAGAGCATTTGATCAGCGAAATGCATCATCGTGTGAAGAACAATATGCAAATATGTATTTCTTTAGCAAAATTCACTGGTATCAGTGACCATTTTCCGGTGAATGACAGACAAATATTTGATTCCATCACTGACAGAGTGGAACGCATTGCTTCAATTCATGACATGATTTATGCAAAGCCCTTGCTGTCAGAGATCGACTTTGCCCTGTTTCTTCGTGAACTCATTAGCTTCAAAGAACAATCATCAGCCTTTTCTGTTCAGCCGCAGATAAGGCTTAACGCACATCAGCTATATGTAGCAGCGGGCAAGGCTATCCCGGCAGGAATCATTGCTGAAGAACTGATTGATAATGCTTTTAGGCATGCGTTTACCAGCCTTGATCAGGTTGATTCAGAGTCGAGTTTTCAATTCAATATATGGGTGAATCTTAGCAAAAAGGGTGATGATGTGGTTTTTCGTGTCCATGATAATGGGATTGGTATAGCTGAGAACCATGATCATGATACTGGTCAAAAAATTGGTTTGCATTTGGTTAAAATGCTTGCTAAAGAGCAGCTTAACGGCAAAACAACCATTGATCGTTCATTTGGAACATCCGTCGAGGTTACCTTTCCCATACAAGATCTTTGATAAAACCCCCTTTAGAAAAATGGATGGATTGGTTATATTTTTTGTGTGTTGCATGATTCTCTACCTGCAGATGAGCATCTATGTTTTATGGCATGCTTCATTCAAAGGTTTGTATCATTGGTTTTCGCTTGCCTCATTTTTGCTATCAATCTGGATGCTTGCCTATGTTTTTTCAGGTATGGGCGAGTCAGCCGCCATGGTGTTTCCGAAGGTTGCCGTGACCTTTGCCGGGATTTTAATCATGCCAGCATTTTTAATCAGAATCTATTTGTCTGTGGTTCGTACCCCCAGAAGTATTTTTTTAAGAAATGGCTTGTTTGTCATGATGCTGGTTGGGGGATCCTTCATGCTTTTTATGCTGATGAGGGCAGGTGTACTTGAAAGTATAGAAAGGTTGAGGTTATTTGAAGACTGGCGCAGCCTGGTACCACTGCACGTTTTAATCATATCAGTGCATCTTTATTTCTTTTTTCGGCTCCGGTTGCATGATATGCATCTCAGTCAGGTGGCTGCTGACATTTTTAATCAGAAGAATTCAGTGGTGATCATATGTGATC
>SLDN01000036.1 GCA_007125275.1 Bacteroidales bacterium
ATTTAATATTTTATAGTAGCTATGAAAGTGTATCAAACGAAAGAACTAAAAAACCTTGCCCTCGTAGGAGGGGCCAAGGCCGGTAAGACCACATTAGCCGAAGCAATGCTTTTTGAAGGTGGTGTGATCAAAAGAAGAGGATCTGTTGACGACAAGAACTCTGTGTCAGACTACCGTGAAGTGGAACTGGAACGTCAGGCCTCCGTTTCTTCAACGGTGTTGTATGCCGAATATGCCGGCAAAAAGATCAACATTATTGATGCCCCCGGTTTCGACGACTTCATCGGCGAGGTAATAGCTGCACTCAAAGTGGCTGATACTGCTGTTATGGTCATCAACTCACAAAATGGGGTAGAGGTAGGCACCGAGATCACCTGGCGCCAAATCAAACAGCTTGAAAAACCCGTTGTGTTTTTGATCAATCAGCTTGAACACGAAAAAACCAACTTTGATGAGTCGGTAAGGCAGATGAAAGCACAGTTTGGCGATAAAGTGCTCGTAGCACAGTATCCCTTAAATGCCGGTCATGGGTTCGACAGCGTTGTGGACGTGCTTAAAATGAAGCTCTACAAGTTTCCTGTTGGGGGCGAAAAGCCTGAACTGCTTGACATCCCCGATGCTGAAAAAGAACAGGCCGAAGAATACCGCAATGCCATCATAGAAGCAGCCGCCGAAAGCGACGAAGCCCTCATGGAAGCATTTTTTGAGAATGGCACACTCTCAGAAGAAGAACTGGCCAAAGGGATCAACCAGGGCATCGCAACACGTACGATGTTTCCCATCATGTGCACCTCAGCAAAAAATAACCAGGGAGTAGGCAGGTTTATGGAGTTTGTGACCGAGAACCTGCCATCACCACTCGAAGTGGAACCCACAAAAGATGCAGAAGGTAACCCGCTGACATTTGACGAAAACAAGGAAACCCTTGCTTTTGTCTTTAAGACTGCCGTTGAGCCCCACCTTGGTGAGCTCTCCTTCTTTAAGGTGTTTGAAGGCAGCATTGCAGAATCAGCCGACCTGCTCAATGCCGACACCGGGTCCAAAGAACGCCTCTCTCAGCTGTTCCTGGTGGCAGGGAAAAACAGGACAAAGGTAGAGAAGGTAGTGGCCGGCGACATAGCTGCAACCATCAAACTCAAAGATACCAACACCAATAATACCCTTACAACATCCAAAAACCAGGGCACAAAAGTGTCTGATATCGTATTTCCTGCTCCCAAGTACCGCATGGCAGTGAAAGCCAAAACCACCGGCGATGAAGAAAAGCTGGGTACAGTGCTCAGGGAGATGAACAACATCGACCCAACACTGTTGTTCGAACAATCAAAGGAACTTAAGCAGATGATTGTCTCAGGCCAGGGCGAAATGCACCTGAACGTGGCCAAGTGGACACTGGAGACAGTCCATAAGATCGATGTGGAGTTTTTTGCACCCAAGATCCCTTATCGCGAAACAATTACCAAATCATCCAAATCAATGTACCGCCACAAAAAACAATCCGGTGGTGCTGGCCAGTTTGGTGAAGTGCACATGATGGTGGAGCCTTATGAAGAAGGCAAGCCCAACCAAACTGAATTTCCCGTGCGCAAGCAGGATATTCATGAGCTGAGCTGGGGTGGCAAACTGGTGTTTAACAGCTGCATCGTGGGTGGTTCGATTGATGCAAGGTTTATGCCTGCCATCCTTAAAGGATTAATGGAAAAAATGGAAGAGGGACCGCTCACCGGCTCCTATGCCCGCGACATCATCGTAAACATCTATGATGGCAAGATGCACCCGGTCGATTCCAACGAGATCTCGTTTAAGCTTGCCGGTCGCCATGCCTTTAAGGATGCCTTCAAGAATGCAGGCCCGAAAATTATGGAACCCATCTATGACGTCGAAGTGATGGTGCCGGAAGAGAAAATGGGAGATGTGATGACAGACCTGCAAGGGCGCCGCGCATTGATCATGGGGATGGAAAGCGAAGGCAACTACCAGCGCATCAAAGCCAAAGTGCCCCTGGCAGAGATGAACCGCTATTCTACCAGCCTGAGCTCTCTAACCAGTGGCCGTGCAACCTATGGCCTCAAATTTGCCGAATACCAGCAAGTGCCTATGGATGTTCAGGACCAACTTCTCAAAGCCTACGAAGAAGAACAAAAAGAAGAAGAATAAACACCCTGACATATTCAGTATTAAAAGCCCGGAGCATTGCGCTTCCGGGCTTTTTTTATTCTATTCAAAAAAATATTTTCATAATCACTTAAAATGTTATTTTTGCCTTCAGTGTATTCAGCTGACAAACAAACCATTAATCAGAATGATTCTAAATAACATCAGATAAGAACGCTAAAACTTTGAAGTATGGCAAACAATACCAGCGAGCAAAAAGGGAAAAAGGCATTGCCCGGCAACGGCACAAATGTTGAAGCAGACACGTCTTCCAGTGGTGTGCTTCGGTGGATCGAACAGATGGGCAATAAGTTGCCGCATCCGTTCTGGATTTTTGTATGGATATGCATCCTGATCGTTGTGTTGAGCGGCATCACCGCACTTTTGGGTGTCAGCGCCATCCACCCCGATGATGGTTCGTTGGTAGAGGCTCAGAACCTGATCTCCGGCGAAGGCTTGCGGCGGTTTTTGGAAGAGGTGGTAACCAATTTTGCGCATTTTGCTCCTTTTGGGCTGGTGCTGGTGATGCTCATGGGTGTATCTATTGCTGAGCGAAGCGGTTTGCTGGCGGTGGCCTTGCGCACGGTTGCCTTCTCAGTACCCAAAAAGATTGTCTTGCCTGTGATCTTTATCATCGGCGCATGTGGCAACATCGGTTCTGATGCGGGCATTGTCATCGTGCCGCCCATTGCGGCCCTGATATTTACGCAGATGGGCTTGCACCCGATAGCCGGCTTAGTGGCCGGATATGCAGGCGCGACAGCCGGCTTCACGGCCAACTTCTTTATTGCCGGCACCGACGTGCTGCTGGCCGGCATCAGCACGGAGATCACACAGCAGATGCCCGGTGGCGTAGAAGTCAGCGCTACGGCAAACTGGTATTTCATGATTGCATCAACCGTGTTGTTGGCATTTGGCGGGGCATTTATTGTAAGACGGTATACCATTCCGCGCTGTCAGAAGTTTGAGCTGCTTGGCGAATTTGACCACGAGATACACGATGGCAAGCTCACCGAAGCCGAAAGAAAAGGCTTGAAAAGAGCCGGACTGGCCCTGCTACTCTACTCTGTGGTGATCATACTGCTGGTGGCACCGGCCGGGGCACCACTCCGCAACCAGGAAACCGGAGGCATTGTACCCTCACCATTCTTGCGCGGGCTCATCCCCATATTGTTCTTCTTCTTTGCCATTCCGGGTTATTTCTATGGGAAGGCAACAGGTGCCATCAAAAAACCCAACGACATTTTGAAGCAGATGGAGCACGGGATGAAGGAGCTGTCCGGTTATATTGTGCTGATGCTGGTGGTGGCGCAGTTTATCAATCTGTTCAGCTGGTCGAACCTCGACACCATCCTGGCAATTACCGGGGCAGACTTCCTGAAGTCAACAGGCCTTACCGGTCCACTGCTCTTCGTGCTGTTTATGGTTCTGGTGGCCTTTTTGAATATCTTTTTAGGAAGTGGTTCAGCCAAGTGGGCAATATTTGCACCTATCTTCATACCCATGCTGGCCCAGCTAAACTATAGTCCGGCATTCGTGCAGCTGATGTATCGCGTGGGCGACTCCATCACCAACTGCGTGACACCGCTGTATGTCTATTTTCCGCTGTTGCTGGGCTGGATACATAAGTACAACAAAAACATCGGCATCGGTACCATCGTATCCCTGCTGATTCCCTATGCGATCATTCTGTTCATTATGTGGCTGGTGCTGCTGTTTGTCTGGTTTATACTGAACCTCCCAATAGGCGTTGGGGAGTACATATACATGAACTAACCGGAAGTGTTTGCAATAATCATCCTGCCTGGTGTTATTCCACGGCATTGCCCAATCATTGATTCTCAATCAGCAATCAGCAATCGGCAATCGGAAATCGGCAATCAGCCACACTTGCTTTCGCCGCAGGATGAGCAGGTAAGGCAGCCTTCCTGGTAGATGACGGCTTCCTGGTTGCAGTTGTTGCAGATGCGTCCTTTTGCCTGTGTGCCATTGGGGATGTATTTCTTGAGCGCACGCACCACGCCATTTTTCCAGGTGTGAAGCCTGTCGCTGTGCAGACTGAGGTCTTCAATCACATCCACTACGGAAGGCAGCGGCATGCCGTGGCGCAGAATGCCTGATATGAGCTTGGCATAGTTCCAGTATTCTTTATGGAATGACCGTGACAGACCTTCGATGGTCACATTGTAGCCGTCTTTGTCCTGGAACTGGAAGTCATAACGTTTTTCACCACTTTCCAGCCTGTTTTTAATGACAAGGCCTTTTTCGATGGAGGGAGGCAGGTAAAAGCCGTCAGCTTTTCCTGTAAACACTTCATAAGGCCGGTCATTGAGCAGTCCGACCACGGCAATCCACTTGTCTGCATCGTTGTTGAAGCGAACGATTTCAGCTTCAAGCACCTTGGGCCTTTTTGGTGCGGTGGTTTCCTTGAATTCGTTCTCTTTTTTGTTGTCCTTTACAAGAACGCCGGAGCGCGATCCGTCGCGATACACGGTGATGCCTTTGCAGCCGCTTTCCCATCCTGTTTTGTAAATCTCACCCACCAGTTCCTCGGTCACGTCGCCGGGTACGTTCACGGTCACGCTTATGGAGTGGTCAACCCATTTCTGTACTGCACCCTGCATGTGCACTTTTTCTACCCAGTCCACATCATTGGCAGTGGCTTTGTAGTAAGGTGATCGCCGGATGATGTCATTAAGCTCACCCTCTTTAAGAAGCCGTACTTCATCGACATCATAATTGTTTTCTTTGAGCCAGTCGAGGAATTTGTGGTGAAACACATTGTACTCTTCCCAGTGGTCGCCCACCTCGTCAACGAAGTCGACACGAACGTTTTTGTCGTTGGGGTTGACTTTTCGGCGTCGTTTGTATGCGACCATAAACACAGGTTCGATGCCTGAAGTTGTTTGGGTCAGGATGGAGACGCTGCCTGTGGGGGCAATGGTGAGCA
>SLDN01000011.1 GCA_007125275.1 Bacteroidales bacterium
AGGTCAAAAAGGCTTACCGTCAGAAGGCGTTGAAGTACCATCCTGACAAAAACCCCGGGGATGCCGGCGCAGAAGCGAATTTTAAAGAGGCTGCTGAGGCCTACGAGGTATTGAGCAATCCTGAGAAAAAATCGCGGTATGACCAGTTTGGTCACGCGGGGATGAGCAATAATTTTGGTGGGGGTTATGGCAGGGGCATGTCGATGGACGACATCTTCAGCCAGTTTGGCGACATTTTTGGTGATGCCTTTGGTGGCGGCTTTGGCGGTGGATTCAGCGGTTTTGGCGGCTCAGGAAGGCGCCCCGGCCGTCGGGCCAACAAAGGGTCAAACCTGCGCATCAAGGTCAAACTCAGCCTTGAGGACATCTTAAACGGTGCTGAGAAAAAAATCAAAGTCAGCAAATATGTTTCCTGCAATTCCTGCAGGGGCACCGGTGCAAAAGATGGAAGTGCTTTTAAGAGCTGTTCAACCTGCGGCGGTGCCGGAAGGGTCACGCGCGTCACCAATACATTTCTCGGCCAGATGCAAACCACTTCTACCTGCCCGAATTGCAGTGGTGAAGGACAAACAATCGAAGACAAATGCTCCAGCTGTTATGGCAATGGCATCATAAAAGCAGAGGAGGTGATCAGCATTAACATTCCTGCCGGCGTTCAGGAAGGGATGCAGTTGGCGCTAAGTGGGAAAGGCAATGCAGCCCCCAGAGGCGGCATCCCCGGCGACCTCATCGTGCTCGTCGAGGAACTGGGGCACGAAAAGCTCATCCGCGACAATATGAACCTGCTGTACGACCATCATATCAGCTTCCCGCAAGCCGCGCTGGGCACCAGCATAGAAGTGCCAACACTCGAAGGCAAAGCCCGTATCAAAATAGAACCCGGCACACAAGCAGGCAAGGTGCTGCGACTGAAAGGGAAAGGACTCCCCTCAGTCAATGCATACGGCAGGGGTGACCTGCTGGTAAACATCAACATCTGGACACCACAATCGGTCAGCCAGGAAGAAAAAGAAATTCTCCAAAAACTGGAGGAATCCGACAACTTCGTGCCCAGACCGAAAAAAAATGATAAGAGCTTCTTTGAACGTATGAAGGATGTCTTCAACTAACACAACATAACAGGATGAACACCCTCCTAAGAGCCGAAAACATTACCAAGCAATACGCCAACCACAAGGCATTGGACCACGTTAGTCTGCAGGTACCGGCGCAGAGCATATTTGGGCTGCTGGGTCCGAACGGCGCCGGAAAAACCACACTTATCCGCATCATCAACCAGATAATTGGCCCCGATGAGGGCAGGATTTTCTTTGGCAACGAAGAGCTTTCGCCAAAACACGTACATCAGATAGGGTACCTCCCCGAAGAAAGGGGGCTTTACAAAAAAATGAAGGTGGGCGAGCAAGCTCTATACCTGGCCCGGCTGAAAGGACTCAATGCTTACGATGCCAAAAAGATGCTGAAATCATGGTTCGAAAAATTTGACCTGATGCCCTGGTGGAATAAAAAGGTGGAAGAGCTTTCCAAAGGGATGCAGCAAAAAGTCCAGTTTATCATCACCGTGCTGCACAAACCCAACCTGCTCATTTTCGATGAGCCCTTCAGCGGCTTTGATCCCATTAACGTCAACCTGCTCAAGGAAGAGATCCTGAAGCTGCGCCGTGATGGGGCAACCATCATTTTCTCCACGCACAACATGAGTTCTGTGGAAGAGCTATGTGACCATATTGCACTTATCAACAAATCAAAAAAAATACTGGAAGGCACCGTTCATCAAATCCGTAAAGACCACGCCAGCCAGGTTTACGAAGTAGAGCTGCAGCATGCTGCCAAGCCACTCCGGAGCATTCTTGACGATAACTATTTGATCATCAATGAAGGCATCGAAGAGGGACACCTCAGGGCACGCATCAAGATAAAAAACAACGCCGGCCCAAACGAACTGCTTCAACTGCTGCTGCCTGAAGGCGAGCTCGTATCTTTCCAAGAGCTTACCCCCGGCATGAATGACATATTCATCAAGCAGGTTACCGGCAAATTCCCCCTTGAAAATGGCGGGATGAACGGCATTGAAGGCTTCGCAACTTAAAAAACAATTTTTATCAACAGCATCCGGATGAGCAAAACAGCGATCATAATTAAAAGGGAGTTCCTGAGCAGAGTCAGAAAAAAGTCGTTCCTGGTGATGACCATATTGGGACCTGTTTTGATGGCAGCCATCATTATCGTGCCCGTATTCATCGCTCAGCTGTCAGACAGCGACTATAACGTTGCGGTTGTTGACGACAGCTCATTGTTTCACGAAAGCTTCACGGATACTGACAACATCAGGTTTACACCGCTGGGTGTTGATGTCGACAATGCTTTGACGCTTATGCACGAGGGCCGGTTTGATGCCGTGCTCCACATTCCTGAAACAGCCTTCCAGGCACCGTCAAGTTTGCGTCTGTTCTCGGCAAAAAGCATCAACTTCAATGCAAAAATCCTTATAGAGAACATCCTGAAGCACGATTACGAAAGCATAAAACTTGGCTTGGCCGGCATCGACCCGGAGGTACTCGCGGCCATCGAAACACCCGTAAGGATACAGGCCTTTCGCATACAGGATAATGGCGAGCTGACCACCGACTTCCCGGAGATTAGCATGGGACTGGGATTTGTTTCCGGCTTCCTCATATATATATTTATCTTTTTATTTGGCTCACAAGTACTACGAGGCGTGCTTGAAGAAAAGACCAACCGCATCGTTGAGATCATCGTATCGTCTGTCAAACCATTTCAGCTAATGATGGGGAAAGTGATTGGCGTTGGGCTTGTAGGACTGGCACAGTTTCTCATCTGGATCATACTTACTTTTTCCATTGTGGGGATCGTGCAGCTGGCATTGCCTGATATGTTTCAGTTTACACCTGACGAACAGGTACATATAACCAGTTCACAGTTGCTTAACACAGACGATATCGCAAAACAGAAAGAGCTCATACAGCAGCACAACACTGTAGGTGGGCAGCTTATGGAAGGGCTGGCGGCCATCAACTTTCCGGTGATGATACTGTCCTTTATTTTCTACTTCATTGGAGGATACCTTCTTTATGCTGCTTTTTTCGCAGCCATTGGCTCTGCCGTTGACAATGAAAGCGATACACAGCAGTTTATGCTGCCTGTAACCGTGCCGCTGCTTTTTTCCATTATCATGCTTCAGATGATCATCAATAACCCCTCGGGGCCGGTGGCCTTCTGGATGTCAATCATTCCACTCACTTCTCCCGTTATTATGATGGTGAGGATACCATTTGGCGTGCCCTATTCGGAAATAGCCTTATCAGCCGGATTACTGATTATGGGCTTCATCTTCACTATCTGGCTTAGCGCCAAGATTTATCGCACCGGCATCCTGATGTATGGCAAAAAGACGAGCTACCGGGAGCTATGGAAGTGGATCAGGCATTCATAGCAAGCCGTTTCACTCTTTCTTAATATCTTTACAAACAAAAAACACATATGCCAAAGATCCTTGTCATAGATGACGAAAGCAGCATTCGCAACACGCTGAAAGAGATACTTGAATACGAAAAATATGAAGTAGCGGTGGCTGAGGATGCTGAAGAAGCCCTTGAACAGCTGGAGTCAGGACCATTCGACGTGATATTATGCGACGTAAAAATGCCAAAAATGGACGGCATAGAGCTGCTTGCCAAGATTCGGGAGATTGATCCGGATGTGGCAGTGGTGATGATTTCCGGACATGGCACTATAGACACCGCTGTAGAAGCGATTAAGAAAGGTGCTTATGACTTTATTGCCAAGCCACTTGACCTGAACCGCATGCTGATCACCATCCGCAATGCGATGGATAAGACACAGCTTACCACCGAAACAAAGGTGTTGAAGCGCAAGGTCAGCAAAACCTATGACATGATTGGCGAATCGGAGGCTATCAACCGGATCAAACAAATGATAGAAAGGGTAGCCGCAACTGATGCGCGGGTTTTCATCACCGGCGCAAACGGCACCGGCAAAGAGTTGGTAGCCAGGTGGCTGCACGAGCTCAGCAATCGATCCAAGTGCCCATTTATCGAAGTTAATTGTGCTGCCATCCCATCTGAGCTGATCGAAAGTGAACTCTTTGGTCATGAAAAAGGCTCTTTTACTTCGGCTGTGAAGCAGAAAAAAGGCAATTTTGAGCTCGCCAGCGGCGGCACCATCTTCCTGGATGAGATTGGTGACATGAGCCTTGCCGCACAGGCCAAGGTACTCCGGACGCTGCAGGAGAACAAGATCACCCGTGTAGGCGGCGAAAAAGAGATCGCCGTTGACGTCAGGGTCGTTGCCGCCACCAACAAAGACATCCAGAAGGAAATCATAGAGGGTCGATTCAGGGAAGACCTTTACCACCGCCTTAGCGTCATCCTCATTCACGTGCCCGGACTGAACGAGCGCACTGAAGACATCCCTTTGCTGGCGGAGCATTTCCTTCAGCAAGTGCTGGCTGAACAGAGCATGCCGCCAAAATCATTCAACAAAGAAGCCTTAGAAGAGCTGCAAAAGATAGAATGGACAGGAAATATCCGCGAGCTGCGCAATGTGGTAGAGCGTTTGGCCATCCTTTGCGACAAGGAGATCACCGGTGAGGATGTGCAACAGTTTGCGCAACCTCTAAGCAGCAACAAAAGATAACTACTTGTGTATGGGGGTGAGTGCCTCTGTTTTACGAAAAAACAGCAGCGCATCGTAGCGCAGAGGGACAATGGTGCGCACATACTGTTGCCTGTCGTTTTGCGGATTATAAACAACGCCAATGGCCCGGTTGCCACGTGGTTGCATAAAAGCATCATGGGTCCGGTCATCATCGTCAAAGACCAGGTAAAACTTTTCCAGTCCCGTTTGTTCAAAAATATGCTCAATGCTCCCTGGCGGTGCTGCGGGCACCTGCATTTTCTGCATACTTTCGCCCCACTGTGATCCGGCTTTAACCGTTCCTTTGTAAGTGGCAAAACCTACCAGGAAAACATCTTCCGGGCCATGCTCTACCCTGGCCAAATGCCCTATATTTTCCTGTCCTTGCTGGCTCATGGTCGTAAAA
>SLDN01000062.1 GCA_007125275.1 Bacteroidales bacterium
GTCGTCGGTGCCGGTGATCCTCGTAAAGTCTTTTAGCAGCGTTTTGCCTTCAAAGACATAGGTGCCGGCATCTATTTTCGAATAGATGGCCTCTTCCATGTCAAACTCGTCGTTGATCTCTCCAACGATCTCCTCGAGAATATCTTCCAGTGTTACCAGGCCTGCCGTGCCACCATATTCGTCGACCACTATGGCCATGTGTATCTTTTTTTCCTGGAATTCTTTGAGCAGGTCGTTGATGCGCTTGCTTTCAGGAACAAAGAAGGCATTGCGCAAAAGCTCCTGCCATTTAAAGTCAACGTCTTTGTCGAGATAGGGCAACAAGTCCTTAATATAGAGGATGCCCTCTACGTTGTCGAAGTTCTCCCTGTATACGGGGATGCGGCTGTACCCTGCCTCTCTTATGACTTCAAGCAGGGTTTCAAAACGTGTGTTGTTTTCGACAGCCACCACATCGACGCGTGATTTCATAATCTCACGCACATAGATGTTGCCAAAACGGACGATTCCGCGCAGCAGCTTTTTGTCTTCTTCAGTTGTTTTGTCATCAGAAGTGATCTCCAGGGCGTGCGACAGCTCGTGCATGCTCAGGTTCGGCCTTTTCTTTTCCATGCGCGTGTCGATGATGCGCGTGGTTTTTACCAGCAGTGAGCTTAGCGGTGACAAGAGCTTTCGCAGGATGATCAAAGGGCTTGACATCATCGAGGCGAAACGCACGGGATTGCGGGAGGCATAAACCTTTGGCAGAACTTCGGCAAATAGCAGTATTAGAAAGGTTACTGCTGCGACCTGGATAAGGAAGCCCAGCACCGGATGCATCTGCATCTCAAAAAAGGCCCTGAAAACAAAGGTTGACAGGATGATGATGGCAATGTTGACAACGTTGTTTGTGATAAGGATGGTCGCCAGCAACTGGTTCGGACGTTCCAAAAGAGAAAGAATTTTTTTGTCGTTGGCTTTTTTGAACTCCCTGATGCTTGCTAAATGGTTGTGAGTAAGGGAGAAGTAAGCTATTTCAGAGCCGGATATCATTGCGGAAAAAAACAACAACACGACCATTGCTCCCATGCCCAGTAAGGCGTTGATAGAAAATTGGCTTAAAAGCGTAAAAAGGTGTGCACTTATGCACAAATAAGGATCAGGTGATTCTTCCAAACTGCTATATGTTCTTTGTTTTGTGCAAAATTAATACATTTTTCATTAGTCTCCGACCACGAAGATCGTTAACGGTCGGAAAATTAGATTAAAAGGAACATCAGCGGCTAATTGTCGTCAGCAAACCACTCGGCATAGGCAGTGGCTGTTTCATGAAGCCGCAGGGAATGTAAAGATATTTGTTCAGGAAGAGCGGGTGCAATTTTTTTTGCAAAGTCGTAAACCATGTTTTCGCAGGTGGGCTGGTAATTGACCGAAGCTATTTTTCCAAACAAGTGATTGTCTTCTGCCATTTTGGCGTGAGGCGTGTTTGCATTCACAAGCAAAGCATGGTCGTAAGGTTCGATGATCAGCTTATTCACGATCTGTTTCAGCACCGAGAAGTCGATAAGCATGCCCTGCTTGGGATGTTCTGCCGCGTTAACAGTTTTTCCTTTTACGGTGACATACAAGAGGTAGCTGTGGCCGTGAATGTTGCGGCAAGGCCCGTCATAGTTCCAAAGTGCGTGCGCTGCTTCAAACCGAAACTGTTTGGTGATGCGCACTACAGCTGATTGTTCCATTGTTTTTCTTTTGTTGAGACCAGGAAGCATCAATAACTTATGGTATAAGTATAAACTTCCTTTTGTTTTGATTGCTTTTGTTCCTCACCTGTTTTTGTGGTTGAAGGCGCCTGACCGGGGTCTGCTGTTTTTTCAGTGCTGTAGGTGATGGAATACTTTTGTTGCTTGATGTGATTTTTTATACGAAACGGAATCTTGATTTTATTGTCTGTGATAACCCTGACACCCCTGTTTTTTACTGACTGGTAGCCAAGCATTCCCACAAGTCTCAAGGCTTCTTCGTCGCATCCGTGTCCAATGCCTTTCACAATCTCCGGGTTTATTACTTCACCTTTGCCTGTTACCTTGTATTTGATGATCACATCACCTTCAACCTTCTTCTTCAGAGCCTCCTCCGGGTAGTTCAGGTTTTCTTTGATGAATTTTTTGAGCAGGTCTTTGCCGCCATCAAGGTGTGGCAGGTTAAGAAATTTTTTTTCGCGCTTGGTCATGATCAAATAGGCTTAGCCATCAGCATTGTTTTTGATTGATGAAGCGAATGGCGTGTTCGTTGAATGCTACAGGTTGGTCCACATTGCAAACGTGTCCGGAGTTTTTGATGGTGATGAGTGAGGCCATGTCGTTGTGCTTAACCAACTCTCTTACGGGCTGCAGAAAAAGGTGATCTTCTTCCCCCATCAGGTATAGTGTAGGTATGGCCGGGTTTTGTTCTATATGGTATTGCAGGAGGGGGTTAACGTTTCTCAGAAGTTTAAACCAGCGGTTTATTTCACGTCGATATATCTTTTGGGCCTCCTTAATAAAGATATGCCTGCTTTCTTTGTGTTTTTTATTTGGCATCAGGATGCGAGCAAAGAGGCGGTAAAGCCACATAAACGGAATTATGGGCTTAAATACTTTGGCTACCTGCACAAGGAATCGTGACCGGATGTTCAGCCTGGTAATGGCGCCTGCCAGGGTCATTGACTCCACCCTTTCGGGGTCGAGTTCAGCAATTACCCTGATCAGAATAGTGCCCAGGGATACTCCAATGAAGTGGCTTTTTTTAATGTCAAGATGGTCAAGCACCTCCAGCACATCCATGCTGATGTCTTCAAAAGTATAATCCCTGCCCATGTAGGCAGCGAACAGGTCGCGTGACCTGCCGTGGCCGCGAAGATCTACAACCAGCACGTTAAAATGTTTTGCGAACTCACGAATCTGCTTGTACCATACAATGGAGCTGCCACCTACTCCATGTACCAGGGTTACCCAGGGGGCATCCTGGCTGTTGTAGTAGGTTTTATAATATAGGCGTGCAGGCATGTCGCCGAATGTCCCTTCTTCGGCCTCCCATGCTACCGCTGTCTGATCCGTATTCTTTCCGTTTATGTCTGATGTTTCTGGCTTCATATATAATTTGCAAAGATAAGCATTTTTAAAAGGCTGACACATCTCTGACAGCTTATGGCCGGCTAAAACCATAAATGATGTTAAATGATGTTTGCCTTTCCGCTTATATGGGGTTGCTCAGGTCGAAATCGACGCGGAGCCGCTTTTCACCATCACGCTCAAGGCGATAGGTGAGCGTGGTAAAGCCTTCGTCTATCCTGACTGTCCATACATTACCACCTCCTCCGTCAATCAGTTCAGCGGTGTAGGCATCTGCAGGGAAATACTGTTCAAATGCCGTGCCATTATCATCGGCGTAGCCTCCGTAAAGGTTTTCCTCCTCTGGCGTGCCATCCGGATAACGGTGGTCGTGACGAAAGCGCAAATTGCCGTCTTCAACCAGGAACATCCACGTTCGTGATTGATCCTCACCGACATGGAAGGGGATATGAATGTGGTCTTGTTCGCAAACTGTGACATGCATCACCATGTCCAAATGTCCCCATCCGGAAGCGTGGTGACTTCTGTAAATCTGTTCGCCGGAGTAAGAGTTGCCACATAGTGATGCCAGGTTGTCGAAAAACGCCTGATGTGTTTCAGAAATGAGCAGTCTTTCAACAGGGTCGGGGCTTTCTTCTGTGTGTTGGGTGCGCGGGCCGCAAGCTGATATTAGTGTTGCAGCAGCCAGGATGATCAAAAGGTGAATAAATGGTTTGTGCATCTTTGCGTATTTGTGCCTTTGGGGCTATTTATGAATTAGATCAGAGATTTAATGATCGTGTTATTCGATTCAAAGATAATAGAATCATTTCTTATGAAGAAATATATTTGTGATGCGTATGCGTCTTACTGGTTTAGAATTTGTAGGTTTGCATAACAAAACCTGACCAATGGACACACACCCCTTGCTATCTGTAAACGACCTTTCGGTTGAATTTATTACTGAAGATGGCATTACACATGCTGTAGAAGGTGTTGGTTTTGATTTGATGGCAGGGGAGTCGATGGCCCTGGTGGGTGAATCGGGCTCGGGCAAGTCGGTTACGGCTTTGTCGGTAATGCGTTTGCTGAGTCGCAGTGCAGCGCGCATCACCTCGGGGGAGGTGTGGTTCAGCCATCCTGAACGCGGCTACATTAACCTTTTGAAGCTGAACGACTCAGAGATGCAGGGCATCCGTGGGCGCCATCTCTCGATGGTTTTTCAGGAGCCGATGACGTCACTCAACCCGGTGAAGCGCTGTGGCGAGCAGGTTATGGAAAGCTTGCTGTGGCACAGGCAGGCAGATAACAAGCAGGCAAAGCAAAGGGTGCTGGACCTCTTCAGTGAGGTTCGCCTCCCGGACCCTGCCGGTGTTTTCCGTGCATGGCCACACGAATTGTCGGGCGGACAAAAGCAAAGGGTGATGATCGCCATGGCGATGGCTTGCAAGCCATCGCTCTTAATTGCTGATGAGCCTACCACCGCATTGGATGTCACGGTGCAGAAAAGCATCCTGGAGTTGATGCGCAGGCTGCAGG
This sequence comes from Bacteroidales bacterium, assembly GCA_007125275.1. The sequence goes on from SLDN01000062.1 coordinate 4,608, forward strand.
ATAAATACGGCATGGCCATCTTGTTTATCTCTCACGACCTGGGGGTGGTTAAGCAGATCGCCTCCAAAGCTGCCGTTATGCGCCTTGGGAAGATCGTTGAACACGCAGCGGTTGACAAACTGTTCTCAAATCCTTCACACCCATATACCAAAGCCCTGATCGCATGCCGGCCGCCAACCGACAGCCGGCCTCAACGTCTGGCTGTAGTCGATGACTTTCTGGGCATTGAAGCTGCTATGGGCAATTTTGAAAAACCCCGGCAGCTGATCCCTGACGACACAGTCCCTGTCAAAAAGAGCAGAACAGCCTTTTTAGAAAAAGAAGTCGGCAGAACGGTGCCTGCAAAGGATGCCGCGCCTCTTCTGGAGGTGAAAAACCTGCGGACTTATTATGTCACAAAGAAAAGCCTTTGGGGTCGAGCGCTCAGTTACTTTAAAGCCGTTGAGGACATCA
>SLDN01000077.1 GCA_007125275.1 Bacteroidales bacterium
AGAGTTTGTGCGTCTGGTTTCCATATTGCGCCTTGCTGTGCCATACACGGGGATGATACTCACGGCGCGTGAACCAGCCCATACGCGCGATCAGATATTGCGTTTCGGGGTGTCGCAAATTGATGGCGGCACAAATCTGGAGCTTGGCGGTTATTCTAAAGGCAAAGCAGACAAACAGGATCTCAGCAAGGGGCAGTTCCAGATCAACGACAACCGCTCTCTTTCAGAGATCATGGACGAACTCATTGGCAAGGGTTACATCCCGTCATTTTGCACGGCCTGTTACCGTTTGGGAAGAACCGGGGAGCACTTCATGGAGTTTTCTGTGCCCGGTTTTATCAAAAGGTATTGCACACCCAATGCCCTGCTTACCATGGCCGAATACCTCGAGGATTATGCAGCAGATGACACAAAAAATACCGGATATCAGTTGATTGATAAAAAAATTGGAGAGCTGGGCAATGACAGGAAAGTTGAAAAACTGAAGGAGAAAATTGGAAAGATTAAGGCGGGGCAAAGAGACCTGTACTTTTAATTTTTCGCAGTATTTCGCAATATTTCGCAGGATAGTAGCAGCTTATAGAGTGTCAATAACAAACAAAACCTTTGATTTATGCAAAAGACAATGATATTGGGCATTTTGGTATTCGACCGCATAAAAGAAGCCGGTCGCACCCAGGAGGTGTTAAGCAAGCATGCTGATGTGATTCGCACACGCCTTGGCTTCCATGAGCTATCAGACACTGTATGCAGCCGTGTTGGCACCATCGTGCTCGTTTTACAGGGTGACCCAGCCAAATGGCAAGAGCTCGAAGAAGACCTGGCGCAGATTGGCGGGGTAGAGATCAAGAAAATTAGCTTCGACTATATGTTCAAATAAAACTTTATAAGATGTCAGAAATCAGAATATTAGGTGTCTTTGTTAAGACCAGGGGCGAGGCTGCCCAAAATGTCCAGGAGATATTGACCAAATATGGATGTTCGGTCAGAACCAGGTTGGGTTTGCACACCCCTGACACGAATTCCTGCAAGAGCTGTGGCTTGATTTTACTGGAGCTCACCGGCAATCCTGATGAGTGTCTGCGCCTGGAGAATGAACTATGGGCACTGGAAAGCGTTAAGGTGCAAAAAATGGTCTTCTGATTAGAAACAATTTAACAATTATAAGAATGGCAAAACTGGTTCATTTTTCGGAGGCTGCCTCCCTGGCATTGCACGCCATGGTACTGATAGCCAAGTCCGAAACTCACGTCAACGTGAATAGCATCGCTGAAGAGATGGGCGCCTCCAGAAATCATCTGGCAAAGGTATTGCAGCAGCTGGTAAAACATGGTTTTCTTAAATCCGTAAGAGGACCAAGTGGCGGTTTCGTGCTGAGCAAGCCCTCTGATCAGATCAGCATCCTGGAAGTATATGAGGCCATTGAGGGCCGGATAGATGTGCCGGAGTGCCCGCTCGACAGGCAAATATGCCCGTTCAATAAATGCCTTATGAATGGATTGGTAACTGATGTCACCCTGCAGTTTAAGAAGTATTTCGGCGAACAAACTTTGGAAGATTTCATTACCCGCACATAATGAAACTATTTGGAATCCTCTCTTGAATCACAAACTATGCATGAATCATTCGCAGATATTGACCAAATTCTGATTGCGTTTGGATTGACCCTCTTTGCTGGTCTTTCAACGGGCATCGGAAGTGCCATTGCCTTTTTTGCCAAACGCACCAACACGAAATTTCTTTCCATTGCCCTGGGTTTTTCAGCCGGAGTGATGATTTATCTTTCTTTTGTGGAAATATTTCCGAAAGCACAGGAAATCCTGAGTGCCGAACTCGGAAGCAGGGGAGGTTACCTGATGACGATTTTGGCATTTTTCTCGGGGATGTTGCTGATAGCCATTATCGACAAACTTGTTCCTGCTTTTGAAAATCCGCACGAGCTTAAACGTGTGGAGCAAATGCAGGACCCGGAAAAGATCAAAAACAGCAAGCTTTACAGGATGGGCATGATGTCTGCCTTGGCCATTACAATCCATAATTTTCCGGAAGGTTTGGCTACTTTTCTGGCTGCAATGCAGGATATCAGGTTAGGCTTACCCATCGCCATTGCCATTGCCATTCACAATATTCCGGAAGGGATCGCCATATCGGTTCCCATCCATCATGCCACCGGCAGCAAGCGAAAAGCCTTTAAGTATTCCTTCCTTTCAGGACTTGCTGAACCAGTGGGAGCTCTCGTTGGCTTTTTCATACTGATGCCATTTATCAACCAGGTGGTTTTTGGGTTTTTGTTTGCCTCGGTTGCAGGAATCATGGTATTTATCTCCATTGACAACCTTCTGCCTGCTGCCCGCGAATATGGAGAGCCGCATCTAAGCATCTACGGTCTAACAGCCGGAATGGCCATCATGGCAGTGAGCCTGATTTTCTTTCTTTGAAAGCTCCCTCGCCCATGTCCCAGCAGCCTCAGCCCCCGTCTTTTATGTGCTACAATCGACAACGGGCAATCACCGCCAAATTAAGTGCCTCTACAAGCTCGGTAGCAATCTTATTTTGATATTTCTTGTGATTGAATTGCCTGACCCAGCGTATGCCCTGTATGGCATTGGTTAACAGAACCTCATCAGCATCTTCCAAATCATTCAGGGAGATTTTGGTCTCATTAACCCGCATGCCAATGTCACCGGCAAGCCATATAACCACGGCACGCATAACACCCTCAACACAAGCTTGCGACAGGGCAGGCGTGAAGAGTTGACCATTTTTTGCAATAAACACATTGGAAGAGGTCGCTTCTGCGATCATTCCCTGATCATTTAAAAGCAGCATATCACCCAGTCCCTTGTCTCTTTTATGGATGCAGGCGAGGACATAAATTTGGGCATTGATGCTTTTCAGTGAAGAAAGCGCATTGAATGGCTTATATATTTCGTCATAAACACCAATTGTCAGACCGATGGCATTCAATGCGAATGCATCCTGATCCAGAGGTTCTGATTCGATCAGCAAAGATGCATTGTTGGTGTAAGGAGAGTATAATCCACCATCATTTCTGAATAGTGACAGCCTGACCCTGGCTGCTTTATCCTGTTTATGATTGGCATGGAACAGTTCTGTGAGATATCTGCTGAAGCTTTCTGCTGACCAGCCGGGAAGCATATTTAAATGCAGCTTGGTGGCCGCTGTCTGAAGTCGTTGGAAATGCAAATCTTCCCACAGGGTGATTCCTCTATGTATGCGGATGGTCTCAAATACCCCATCACCATAGCGAAAAGCTCTGTTTTGTGGCGATATGCAAAACTCATCGCTTCGGATGATCTTTCCGTTGAAGGAGAGCAGGCCTGACATCTAATATCGGATATTCATTCTTTCGAAGGTATCGTCGTTGATGATTTCAATGGCTTTCAGAAAAGCATCATCATTCTGAATCATCACCTGCGTATAGGCCCCAGAGTCGAAAAGATTTCGTGCAATCAAGCCTTTGAGCTGGTTTCTAAGGGCATCAGCGCTATCCTCGAGTTCATCCTCTTCAGGTACAAGATCATTTTCAGCAGCATATGCAATAAGCTCATTAAACAGCTCATCTCCAACATCAAAACCATCAATGAATGCACGAACATCCGAATAAGATCCGGAAAGTGAAACACGATGGCGGTTGGTATATTCAATGCCAAAATTATTCATGATCCCCCTGCGCACCAGTCGCGAATAAAAATCTGAGACCCTTGCAGTGTCAAGCGGGATGAAGAAGTCAGGCATAATACCGCCGCCTCCAAAAACGATGCGCCGATTTTGTTTCGTGTAGAATCTGAGGGAGTCCGGAAATGATATATTCTCCTGGTTGACCAATTCCCCTGACGACAATCTTTCCGAAAGGTCTTTGTAATACTTCTCAGATCCTTCATCATAGGGTTTTTGGATGTTTCTGCCGGTTGGTGTGTGATATGCTGCAGTTGTGAGCCGGATGGCTGAACCATCGGGCAGGTCAAATGGTCTCTGCACAAGGCCCTTTCCAAAGCTGCGCCTGCCAACGAGCAAGCCCCTGTCCCAGTCCTGCAAAGCACCCGCAACAATTTCACTTGCCGAGGCACTACCCTCGTTGATCAGCACAACGACCTTCCCTTCTTTAAAGTTTCCCCTGAAGGTGCTTTTCAGTTCTTGTCTGGGCGCAGCGTGTCCTTCTGTATATACGATCAATTGTCCACTGTCAAGAAACTGGTCTGCCAAATCGCGGGCAACATCCAGGTATCCACCTGAATTGTAATTCAGATCGAGTATCAGGTGCTTCATCCCCTGATCAAATAGCTCCCTGGAGGCTTCCTGGTATTCACGCATCGATGTTCTGGAGAAACGGTTCAGCTTGATATAGCCTATCTCGGGAGTGGCCATAAAGGCCGCATCCAGGGAGTTTATCGGTATCCTGTCGCGTGTGATGGTAAAGTCAAGGAGGTCCTTACTGCCAGCCCTGAAAATCGCAACATCTACTTTTGAGCCCCGTTCACCGCGCAGCTGCTGCTGAACGTATTCATTATTGATCTGACTGCCATATGAGGGCTCACCATTAATTTTGACTATTTTATCACCCGGCATAATGCCAACCTTTTCTGATGGTCCGCCCGGGATCGGACTTACGACGATAATGGTGTCGTTGATCAGATTAAACTGTATGCCAATACCCTCAAAGCTGCCCTCCAAAGGTTCATTGGCCCTGCGCAGTTCATCAGCCGACAAATAGGCACTATGTGGGTCAAGCTCTTTAAGCACGCCACGAATGGCATCTTCAATAAGCTTTTCATCATCCAGCTCTTCTATGTACGCAAAATGTATGAACTGTAAAGCGCGCTGAATCTTTTCAAGCTGCTCCTGGCGAACCTGCGCCTGGGCAACAACAGAAAAAATCAACAAGAAGATTGTGGATAGCACCGTAAGGCGAAATATATTGTTTTTTGATGTCATTGTTAGTAAGGATTTTAATTGTTTGTTCTTGCCTGCTTGCTTTATATTATAATATTTTTTGGGATGCTATTGTTCAATTGCGCAAGAATAATGCCATAG
>SLDN01000167.1 GCA_007125275.1 Bacteroidales bacterium
CGTTTCACCAGGGTACTTGCTGGGTTTGGCTGTTGGGTCCGTTCGCTGACGCCTGGCTGAAGATTTATGGTTCCGATGCACGTGATTATATTCTCAAACTTTACAGGGGATTTGAAGAAACCATGACAGAAAACGGAATAGGCACCGTATCCGAGTTATATGATGGAGATCCGCCACACCAGGCTGGTGGAGCCCTGTCGTATGCTGCAAGTGTTGCCGAACTTATTCGGATTGGGGCCATGGCAAGCAAAAAAAAGCCGGTGAAAACAGAAACTAAAGCACGTAAAACAAACTAAAGGATGGTTAATTTGGCTGGTTTAACTAAGATATTAACAACGGGGAACGACCTGTCAACCAAAAAGATAAAAAAATGAAAGTACTGATGTTTGGCTGGGAATTCCCGCCCCATATTTCCGGAGGATTGGGCACAGCTTGTTATGGTCTCACAAAAGCCCTCATGAAGGCAGATGTCGACATCCTGTTTGTGGCACCAAAACTATTTGGCGATGAAGAACCGGGTAACATACGACTGATCAATGCTTCAGACGTTTCCATTGACGTGAGGGATGAAGTATACAAAACACATCAGGATAAAATTTCCTTTATGGAAATTGATTCCACACTGCTGCCCTATGCTTCAGAAGAGGAGTATTATAATCTTGTAGAGCAACTTGAGAGTGGTATCAGCCTGGAGCAGGTCAACCTGCACACACAAAAGTTTCAATTTGCAGGGGGATATGGAAAAAACCTGATGGAGGAAGTGCGTCGTTATGCCATTGTTGCTTCAGCGATTGCCAGGGACAACGACTTTGACGTGATCCACGCCCACGATTGGCTCACTTACCTGGCAGGCATTGAAGCCAAGCGCATCAGTGGCAAACCGCTGGTTGTGCACATGCACGCCACCGAATTCGACCGTTCCGGCGAAAATATCAACCAGGCTGTTTTTAACATCGAACGGGAAGGGATGGAAGCCGCTGATGTTGTTGTTGCAGTGAGCAATATGACCAGGAACACCGTTATCAACCGCCACGGCATTTCTCCTGAAAAGGTGATAACCGTTCATAATGGTGTTGAGCCCCCTGCGGATGACTCAAAGGTGCAAATAAAAAAGCATCTGAATGAAAAAATCGTCACCTTCCTGGGAAGGATTACATACCAGAAAGGACCAGAATATTTTATTGAAGCAGCCCATAAAATCTTACAAAAGGACGACAACGTGCGATTTGTGATGGCGGGCAGCGGCGACCTGCTTTCAAGAATGATCAGAAGGGTGGCACAGCTGAATATGGGCACCCATTTTCATTTCACAGGATTCCTTAAAGGAGATGACGTCGACAGGATGTTTGGTTTAAGCGATGTCTATGTGATGCCATCGGTGTCAGAACCTTTCGGCATTTCTCCGCTTGAAGCGATGCGGTCCAGTGTGCCCGTTATCATATCAAGACAATCAGGCGTTTCCGAAATCCTAAAACACGCCCTGAAGATTGATTACTGGGATGTTGACGCAATGGCCGACGCAATCTACGCACTCCTGCATTACCCTTCTCTGTCAAAGATGTTCAGGATTTATGGCAAAACCGAAGTGGAAAATATTAAATGGGATCAGGCCGGCATAAAAGTAAAAAGTATTTATAAACAATTAGCATCAGTATAGTTTAACAGTATCTGATCTATCACATTAAAAAGATAATTATGAAGTCAATTTGCTTGTATTTCCAGGTACATCAGCCCTACCGTCTTTCTACATACCGTTTCTTCGATATTGGCAGCAAAGACAATTATTTTGATGATTATGCCAACAGATATATCATGCAGCAAGTGGCAGAGAAATGCTATTTGCCTGCCAACGAGGTGATTTTATCATTAATAAAACGCTTTGGCGGCGATTTTAAGGTTAGCTATAGCATTTCCGGCATAGCACTGGAACAGTTTGAAAAATATGCCCCAAAGGTCATTAAAAGCTTCCAAAAGCTTGCAGAAACCGGCTCGGTTGAATTCCTCGCTGAAACGTGGGCGCATTCACTTGCATCCCTGAATAATAAACAAGAGTTTAAGGAACAAGTCAAAATGCAGGTCAATAAAGTAAAAGAGCTTTTTGGACAAAAACCGGTCACATTCCGAAATACCGAGCTGGTATACTCGAACGAAATTGGTGATATGGTGTATGATCTTGGATTCCAGACAATGATCACCGAAGGCGCCAAGCATGTTTTGGGTTGGAAAAGCCCCAACTTGCTCTATTGCAGTGCATCTAACCCTAAACTAAAATTGTTGCTTAAGAATTTTCAGCTTTCGGATGATATCGCATTCAGGTTTTCTGAAAGAAATTGGAGCGAATGGCCACTTACTGCCGAAAAATTCGTTGGCTGGCTCGAAAATATCAATGAACGCGATGAGGTGGTGAACCTCTTTATGGATTATGAGACCTTTGGCGAGCACCAGTGGGCTGAAACCGGGATATTTGATTTCCTCAAGTCTTTCCCGGAGCATGCCATTAAGAATGCAGGGTTTAAGTTCAAAACGCCTTCGCAGCTATCCAAAGAATTACAGCCCGTGGCTCAGCTCAATGTCCCCTACCCCATTTCGTGGGCAGATGAAGAACGCGACCTCACCGCCTGGTTGGGTAATGAAATGCAAGATGAAGCATTCGGCAAACTATATGAGCTGAATGCAAAAATCAAACGACTTAAGGATGATGACCTGATGCGAAATTGGAGATACCTGCAAACAAGTGACCATTTCTACTACATGTGCACCAAATGGTTTTCTGACGGTGATGTGCATAAGTATTTTAACCCGTACAGCTCACCTTATGATGCCTTCATCAACTATATGAATGTGCTGTCTGATCTGTATATTCGTGTCGAAAAAGCTACAGCGTCAAAAACGAACACCCGCAAAAAAAGCAAAACATCCGTTAAGTAATTGTTAATTAATTGTTTGAGATATCTTTCATTAGCAATTAAAAACGCGCTGGTATAACCTACCATAAGCTGCAACAAGTCAATGATTTGTTGCAGCTTTTTTTTGATTCTTTGCATGCAAGCAGTCGCTGTTATTTCTAATCAACATGATACCGTATAATTCATAAAAAACACCCTTGGGGTGTCAATTGGCTATCTTTTTTTGTAATTTTACAAAAAAGAAAAATAGGGTTTCATGATCCTTTCACCTTAAAAATCAATGTTATGTCAGAAAAAATACGATTTATTTTTGCCAGATCCATGTGGGTCTTGATTTTCGCGCTCTTAGGGGCCCAACACATCTCCGCCCAGGATTTGTTTTCCACGGATTTTAACAATTTAGGTAACTGGGGGGGTGGTGCTCCGACCAGCTACAACGAAAAATATTACGAAGAAGGCGGTTGGTATTTCCACAGCACAGAGGCGGTGCGCGGAACAGCTGATGAATCATATGGTGGATCCCAATATTCATTTCGTGACAGGGGCATTTTTTCTGTTCATAATACGGCATCTGTAGCTGGAATGCAGGGATTCAGCATGCAACTGCGTGATTGGATGCTTGGATCGGGCGAGAACCGTAATCTTAAAGTAAGCTATAATGGTGGTGATAGCTGGGAAACAGTTGCGGTTATCAACAAAGGCTGGTTTGATGCTTACCAGGTTTACCAGGAGTATATTTATCTATTTCCGGGTGGTGCACAAAACTTTAGCGCTGAACAGTTTATGATTGAATTGGATGGGGGTGGAAGCAGCAACAACGGACGCATCAATATCGGACAGTTTGTGGCTCTTGGCGAGAGCAATGCAGTGATTGCACCTGCGTTTAATCCAAATGGAGGTACCTTTTTCGCACCGGTCTATGTAGAGATAGAAACTGTTACACCCAATGCTACTGTTTTTTACAGCATGGACTCGAATACCGGTCCCTGGACGGTTTACTCGTCGGCAATAAGCGTTGATGAAACCACAACCATCTGGGCTTATGCTGCAGCAGATGGCCTGGACGACAGCAGTGTGTCTCAGGCTACATTTACATTTCCTGACTACATTGAAGTAAATACTCTTGCCGCTCTGCGCGATATGCCGGCAGACGATAATTACTATAGGTTTTCCGGTGAAGCTGTCATCGTTGCCATGGACGGCTTCCGAAACCGAAAATTCATCCAGGATGAAACAGCTGCCATACTGATTGATGATAACCCCGGGGTGATCACAACCGATTATGATCTTTACGATGTGATTACTGATGTTATCGGGGGGCTCAATCTGTTTAATGAGATGCTTAGGTTTCAACCCGTTGCAAATACACCTCCGTCAACGCAGAATATGCCTGTTGATCCTGCTGTTTTTGGTCTGAATGAACCAACAGTTGATGACCAGGCCAAACTGATTGTTTTTGAAAATGTCAGCTTTGCCAACATCGAAGACGGTCAGACTTTTGCCAATGGCACCAACTACACGATTACGGATGGAGTCCATGAGTTTGTGCTTAGAACTGATTTCTGGAACGTCGACTATATTGGGGAAAACATTCCCGATATTTCGCTGAATATATCCGGAGTATTGCTTCAATACCAGGAAACGCTGCAGATCGTACCCCGCTTTGCTGCAGACCTTAACGAGGAAACCCTCAGCAGCAACGCAAACCTTGCAACCTTCAATCTCGGCAGCCTGAATGTCCTGCATCTCGGAGGCATCATCGTGAATGACCCGGAAAATGATGCCGGCGCCATGCTATACCTTGATAATGTTGATGATTTTCAGGGCATTGAAGTCGTTACTGCACATGAAAATGCATCTTTTACCGTCACGCTCAATGGTGATTTACTCGAAGAAACAGAGCTTGATGATCAGGATATCAACTTTGATGATGTAATCATCGTTGAAGTTGTTGCAGAAAACCAAACAACCACCAGGTATTACAAGGTTACCGTATTAGCAGATGATCGCGTGCTAACCATCCTCACACCGGAAGAAGGTGATGAGTTTTTCACCTACGATGAGGTTGTTTTTAGCTGGGAAGCAGAGAACCTTGACCAGCTCATACTTCAACTATTTGTCCAGGGGTTTTCCA
>SLDN01000045.1 GCA_007125275.1 Bacteroidales bacterium
CTTTGCTTTCGCAGGGCGCCCAAAGTACGGAATTGTCAATACTGACATACAACATATGGTTTGACAATCAAAACTGGCCTGCACGTTTTGCACACATGCTGAACGAAATACGGGCAATCGATCCGGATATCATCGGCCTGCAGGAGGTTATTCAGCGCCCCCACCTCGATAACCAGGCACAACAAATTGCTGATTCACTGGGATACCATTATTACTTCAACTCCGTTGATGATGAATCAGCAGAAACACGTTTCGGTAATGCCATCGTTTCAAGATATCCCATAGAAGAAACAAATTTCAGAGCATTGCAACCTACCAGTGATTATCGCAATGCCATCCATGCCCGAATAAATGTGACCGGCAACATCATCGACTTTTATAATACCCACCTTCACCATACAGGGGCCGGAGGACACATCAGGGAAGAACAAATTCTTGATTTGCTTGATTTTATTGATGATACCAACAGCAATGGATTTGTCTTTGTGACTGGTGATTTTAATGCGAATCCTGACTGGGACGAGATGGAGCTGATGTATGAAGACTTCACAGATGTGTATCCTCTCTTCCATGATAATCACCTTGACCCGGAACACAGCACGTTGAACTATCACCTTGGACATGGACAGCGGAGGATAGATTATGTGTTTTTTGGAAACGAGAACAATGAGCACTTGCAACCACTCTCTGCCAGCGTTGTGCTTGATGAACCTGATGAGAACGGTGTTTATGGGTCTGACCATTTTGGAGTATCTGCACAATTCAGGATATTGTCAGATGCCGATGACTTTATTTTGCAGAATATTGAAGAAACTGTCGAGTTGCAACCAGGTGAACATGCTGAGGTGGCCATTGCTTTTGCCCCGGCTACCATTGGCATGAAAGAGATTTTTCTGGTGGTTGGAGAATCTGAAGTGCCCGTGACCGGCTTTGCTTTTGATGCCACCGTGTATTCTTTCCCCTGGCTGGAGGATTTTGCCGGCATAAATGATGGACAGTTACCTCAGGGTTGGCTGAGCAACGCAGAAAACTGGATGACATTTGAATCATCTTATGCCGGGGGAGAAGCCCCTGAACTGGTTTTTTGGTGGCAACCCGAGGCAGAAGGCAGTTTTTACGCGCAAAGTCCACAAATCGAAACAACCGGACTTGACAGCCTGCAACTCACATTTACACACAGCATCCACAATTTCGGCGATCCAGGTATCTATGAGCTTCGTTTGATGAGCATTGCCGGTGAGGAAAGTCATACCATCGCATCATGGGAAAACCCTGCTGATGTCCCTGCAGAAGAGTTTTCGATTCTGATCAACAGTGATGATCATGGTGTGGGAGCCGACATCATACGCCTGGCATGGGTCTTTGAAGGATATACAGGCGATATCATCCGCTGGGCTGTTGACGATATTATTCTGGAAGCATATCCCGCTTTGGATGTGTCGCCTCGCCAGAAGGACTTTGGTGGCGTTTTGCTTGATCATGAGTCTGATCCTGCTGTTTTTACACTGACAAATATCGGGGGCGGGCAACTGACATTATCCCCGGAAGACATTCTGATTGAAGGTGAAGACGCAGCTTCTTTCCTGCTTGACAACATCACATCCCCTCAATCGCTTGCTGCAGGCGATTCTGTTGATATCAATGTGGTGTTTGTACCGGTGAGTGAAGGCATTATGCATGCTTCACTCATGATTGCCGGCAAGGAAGTGCCCTTGAGCGGAGAAGGTGTGGATGCAACCATCACGGAACTGCCATGGTCAGAAAATTTTACCGGTGTTGTTGCCGGCGAAATCCCCCTGGGCTGGTCCAGATCGGTTGAAAACTGGCATGTGTTCAACACCAATCACGCAGGCGGTGAAACACCGGAAATGCGATTCTGGTGGCAGCCCGAAAGTACGGGACGGTACTATCTCTCGACCCCCCAAATAGTTATCAGCGAACATGACCACATGGTTTTGTCATTTAAACACCGACTGCAGAATTTTGGCAGTCCGGGAATATACAAGATTCAAATAGTTGCAATTACAGGCGAAACCGAAAGCATTATTCATGAGTGGGTGAACCCTGAAAGCATCCCTGCAAATGAGTTTGTCTCCATCATAAGCACTGAAAAACATGTAAATAATAACGAACCATTTCATTTGGCCTGGGTATTTGACGGCCAAACCGATAACATGTCACAATGGGATATCGATGACATTCTGCTTTCATTGCCCGGTGATACGCCGATTCCAGGTATTGAACCTGGTTCGCATGATTTTGGGCAGCAAGATGTTGGGTCTGTATCAGAGCCAAAGACGTTTGTGTTACAAAACAGGGGAGGGGGCGTATGGAATGTCGATGAAAATAGTTTGCACCTAACTGGAGATGATGCCGCTTCCTTTATGGCTGAACTGCCGGATGGGCCACTATCGCTGGGTCTTTTTGAGACTGGAGAGGTTCTTGTTCGGTTTAAGCCTGCGAACCAGGGTCACAAAGAAGCTGTGATGGAAATAGATGACCTGGAAGTTTTACTCACCGGTTGGGGCGTTATGCCAACTGATTATTTTATATGGTCAGACTTTACCATTACGGATAACGGAACGACTTATACAAATGTTGGCGGATTCAGGGAAGTGCCCGCTTTTGCCCAAAATGGCAGTCTCATCGCAGAGGATGTTGAGGGTGAAGGTATTTTTGGAGGTGTGATGTTGCAGCTTGATTATAATCTTGACCTGGCTGATGAATATACCGTATATTATATGTGGGCATATCCGCCACCCGTAGATATCAGCGCCTATTCTTCCATGGTGCTCTACGTGAAGGCTGATACAGAAGTATCTGACCTTAAGGTGCGTATGCAGGATATCGACGGTTACCCGGGCATCGACGGTGAGAGCTACACCTATGTTGATGTTCACACCGATTGGCAACTCATAACGATACCGGTTGATGAATTTGTGATTGCCGACTGGGCTGATAACCGGCCGGACTTGAGCAAAATGCATAAAATAGATTTGATTTTTGAGAAAACCATCACTCAACCACAACAGGGTAGGGTATATGTTGACCTCGTTGGGTTTGCTGAAGATGAAGTTTCCGCTGAAAACCTTGCGGCCAACAGCGGTAATTCGTTTCACATGTATCCAAACCCTGCCAGTGACAAGGTCATAATCATTTCAGGTGACACCAGTACAATTACATTATATGATATTAATGGAAGAATAATTAAGAAAGCCCGGGATAAAGATGGCAGGTACGACATGGATATCAGCGGGTTGAATAAGGGTGTTTACATTGTTAACGTTATTAAAAATAGCAACATGGAAATGCAAAAGCTGATCATCTATTGAAGTAAGGTGTTGGTGATTGATTGATGTTGGCAGTTTAAACCGGGTTTTCTTTATACATAAATTTAAGGCCTATGAAACGTAAACGTGTATCATTTTGTGCTTTGATGTTGGTCATGCCTCTTTTTGTCTTGTTTTGCGGGTGTGCAGGAAGTTTCAGTGGTGGCTCTTTGTCGGATGATGAACTGCTTGACAAGGTTCAACGTCAGACCTTAAAATACTTCACTGAGTTTTCGCATCCTGTGGCCGGCATGGCTGTTGAACGGAGTGATGAAAGAAATTATTCCAATGACGTTGTTACAACCGGTGGAACCGGTTTTGGGATTATGGCCATCATTGCAGGCGTTGAAAGGGACTTTATCGGTCGCGATGATGCAACAGATCAACTCACACGCATTGTCAATTTTCTTGATACGTGTGATCGGTATCATGGTGCCTGGTCGCATTGGTATTATGGGTCAACAGGCAGGACAAGGCCTTTCAGCCCCAAAGACAATGGCGGCGACATTGTTGAAACCGCATTTTTAATGCAGGGGCTGCTTACAGCCAGGGTATATTTCAACAAGAATACACCCGCCGAAGAATACCTCAGGAACACGATAACAAGGCTCTGGCATGAGGTGAACTGGAACTGGTATACGAACGGTCAGGATCAGCTCTTCTGGCACTGGTCGCCCGATCATGAATGGGAAATGAAACATCCCATAAGAGGGTATGATGAATGCCTGGTAGCATATATTCTGGCTGCATCATCACCTACTTATCCCATTTCCAGGGAAGTATATGAACAGGGGTGGAAAAACAGTGAAAATTATTACAATGGGAATGAATACTATGGCATCACACTGGATCTCGGTTTCCCATACGGTGGTCCCTTGTTTTTTGCGCACTACTCTTTCCTGGGGCTTGACCCGAGGGGTCTGCACGACGACAACACAAATTACTGGAGGCAAAACCAGCATCATGCGCTCATTAATTATACGCATTGTGTTGAAAACCCAAACAACTACAAAGGCTACAGTGAGTATGTTTGGGGTTTGACTGCCAGTGACAACCACCTTGGTTATGCAGCTCACTGCCCCGTGAATGATCTGGGTGTGATCACACCGTCTGCCGCACTGTCTTCATTGCCCTATACACCAGAACATTCAATGAGAGCCATGCGATATTTTTATGAAGACATGAACGAAAAGCTCTGGGGACACTATGGCTTTTATGATGCATTTTCAGTGCATCATGACTGGTATGCTGACAACTACCTTGCCATCGACCAGGGTCCCATTGTCGTCATGATCGAAAATCACCGCAGCAGTTTGCTCTGGAACCTCTTCATGGAAAACGTTGAAATTCACAAAGGACTGAAGAATCTGGGCTTTTTTTACAAACAGGATATAAACGATTTATAATCACAACTGAAACTTATGAAAAAATATGCTTTTTTGATTGTTATTCTTACCTTGTTTGCTGCGTGCCAGACTGTACCGGTGCAGCAGGAAGGATGGTTTACCTCGAAGGAAACGGCTCAACGGGTGGATTCCCTGCTTGCACTCATGACGCTGGAAGAAAAAGTAGGTCAGCTGACCTTGTTTACGAGCCATATGGATGTAACGGGGCCATTCATGGATGAGCATTATCTTGATTACATCAGGGAAGGCCGTGTGGGAGCTATCTTTAATGCTTATACTGCTGA
>SLDN01000067.1 GCA_007125275.1 Bacteroidales bacterium
CAGCAGGGCCATTACGACAGCAAAAGGCAACTGCCAGTTATTGTAGTAAGTAACCACATCGACGGGTGGCGCCAGGCCGGTGCCAAAGAATTTGTTAAAGACGGGTATGGAAGTACTGAAAACAACCTGAAAGGCTGACAGCACCAGCACCAGAGATGCCACAAACATCCAGAACTCGCGTTTAAAGACATCCTCGTTTGATTTGGAGGGCAGATGCTTCATATTTCTGATCAGCAGCACCACGCCCAATATCAGGAATGCAAAGATGTAGGTCAGGATGTGCAACCCCATTCCATCGCTTCCGAAGGAGTGCACTGAGGTTTCAGACAATACGCCGCTTCGTGTGAGGTAGGTGGCATAAATCACCAGCACAAACGACAGGATGGTAAACAGGAATGTTGGCGCATAGCTGTGTTTTCTTTTTTTGGAGATCAGCATCAGGTGCAGTGCTGCCACGAGCACCAGCCAAGGCACGAGTGAGGCATTTTCGATGGGGTCCCAGGCCCAGAAGCCGCCGAAGGTGAGTGATTCATAGGCCCAGACTCCGCCTAGCAGGATACCTGCGCCCAGGAAAAACACACCAAGAATGGTCCAGGGCAGTGCCGGTTTGATCCAATCGTGGTATTTGCGCTGCCACAAGCCGGCCAGGGCAAAACAAAATGGCACCAGCACCGCAGCATAACCGATGAAGGTAACCGGCGGATGCGACATCATCCAAAAGTTACGCAGCAATGGATTGAGGCCATTTCCATCGGTAATGAAGGCAAGGTAGGCAGGATTCTGAAAAAACTCATTGCCAATGTTTTCAGGCGACAGCCGCATCAGCAGGAAAGGGTCGAGGCCAATTTGCACACTGCCAAACCGCAATCCCAGCAACATGCTGATCATAAAAACCTGGGAGATGGAAAAAATAGTCATCACCGGATTCTCCCATCTTCGCTCATAGCGAATGATCAGCAAGCCAAAAACAACCTGCATGAGTGCCCAAAACAGCATGCTTCCCTCCTGCCCGGCCCAAAAGGATGCGATCTTATAGCCGAATGACAGGTCATTCTCCATATGAATCCACACATAGCGGTATTCATAAAAACGATTGAGCAGCATATACATCAAAATAAAAGATGCCAGCAACACCATCAGGCTGTGGACTTTGAATGCGCGCCGCCCCCAGCAGCGCCACTGTCTGAAGTCAATACGACCCGCCGAAGACGCCATATAAAAAGAAATGGCTGCAAAAATGGCTGCAAAGAATGCAACAAACAGGGAAAAGCGGCCGGCATAACCCCATATTAAATGTTCTCCAATGTATTCTATATCCATGAATCAATTAAATAAATGACAAATTACAAAAATACAAGTTTCCAACAAAACAAAAACATCAATAGCGTCGCGCCTTAACAACGCGTATCGCAGTATTAACATCCGGACCTGTCAGGTGGAGCAGGTAAAAGCCCGGCCGCAGATCAGACACCGGCAATACAACATAAGGTGTACGATCGTTTGTCACAGTAAATTCAAAGCTTTTCAAGCGCTGTCCCTGCAGGTTGTATATGTTTAAAACGTGTTGCCCCGTATAATCACCATGCAGATACACATTCAAATCATCGGTAAACGGATTTGGATGCACACTGAACGAGCCTTCCTTTACCACAATTTCAGATTTCAGCATTTCAGGGTAAATTGAGCCGGCACGTCTGGCATTGTTTTTCAGATCCGTTTCATTATCAGCCAGATGTATGGCAAAGGCAACTTCCAGTTTTCCACCGGGCTCCAGCAGGTGCGGGCCGGTGCTCACCAGCGAAGAAACGTCATTGTCGTTGCCAAAAAATCCCGCCTGCGGCCGTTCTGATGTCAAAGCCAAAAACTTTTCCTCATGGGTAAAGCCATCATCTATCCTGATGCTTTCGTCTGCTCCATTGTTATCAAAGGCGTAGTGAAACATTTCGCCGAACGACAGCAGCTGCACGCCTGCAAATTTTTCTCCCTGCTCTGCATAAGCATACGCAAGGCGCAACTCTGGATTAAAGTGTGCACGATGGAACTTGATGTCGCGCACGATCCAGTCAGCAAAAAATCCGGCATAAAGCGATTGATGCTCCGTATTGCCCTGGTTGGTGATGGAATACCTGATAAAGAAATAATCCTCTGCCTGTTCACCATCCCAAAAATAAACCCCGTAATCAATATGCAAGTCCAGTGGAGCGGACTGCAGCACAGGGTCATCCCGTATGCTGCCACGCACGATGAGGGGAGCTGCCTGTTCACCTGTAAACAATGCAGGCAATTCATACGGCAGTATGCTTTCGCTGAAGCTGGACTCCTCTTCGCCATACACATTGTCGACCACGCTGTCTTCATCAGTGGCAATGATGAGGCCGGCTGTCCTGATGCGTGTATAGCCATCATCAATACGCAAACCATATCCCTGGTTTCTGTTTGGATAGTTGAATCCGACGGCGCCCCTGGCAGATATGGTGGTGGCGATGCGGCCGGCCTGCACGTTAAGGTAGTCGTGATTGAGCGACAAGATATATGATTTTCTTCCGATGGGATGATGATGTCCGTCATAGAACCGGAAGGAAATAATTGTTTCATAGCTGTGAGGCAAGTTGTTGAGTGCCTTCACTACAAACGAATTGCTCACATCTTGAGTTTCTTCAAACATATCGAGGGAGCCGATCCAAACCGAATCAACAACCACATCCAGATATTCTGAATGGATTGTCAGGATGGCATAAAGGTCATCAGCCGGGGCGAGACGATTCACAAACCGGACAGGGACTTCGAACTCCTGTCCGGGTCTTACCATTGCCATCTGTTGCTCGTCCCAGGGTTTATCAGCTATGGTAATATAGGGATGCGTTGTTTCGGTGAGTGCCCTGTACATATTGATCCTGCCATAGCCCAGCTGTCCGGCATAGTCCAGGTTGGCCTCCAATGCATCGATGGGGTCGCTGGTCATTTTGATCAAAGCCTTCGTTTGCAAAGCATCGAGGTGGGGGTAATATGACCTGATGATGGCAGCGGCGCCGGATACCACGGGGGCGGCCATGGAAGTGCCTCCTGAGGTCAGGTACGTGCCATCAACCCATGTTGACAGAATGCCAACACCCGGAGCCGCCACATCAACAAAAGGTCCAAAACTAGAGAAATGGGTTTTGCTGTCGAGGGTATCGGTAGCGGCTACACTTAGCACTCGTTGAAAAGAAGCCGGATAGAATGGCTGCGAAGTATTGGCATTGCCGGCAGCAGCAACCACGAGGGCGTCGTGATTCAACACCGCATAATCGATGATGTCCTGACCAAAAGGACCGGCATTGAAAAAGCTGCCCCAGGAACAATTGATCACCGATGCGCCCTGGTCGGCAGCATATACAATGCCTTCATAAGCCCGGGTAAGCCTCCCGAACTCGTCGTCAATCTTCACCGGAAGGAATTTAGAATGAAAACCGACACCGGCAATGCCCGTTACGTTATCAGCCGAGGCAGCAGCAATACCCGAAACATGCACCCCATGGGCACGCTTGTTGAAGGAAGGGTCATTGTTTCCTTCGCCAAGATCCCAGCCATAAAAATTGTCAATGTATCCATCGCCGTCAGAGTCCATTCCGTTGATTGGATCATCATAATTGTATTTTATGGCGTCTACGAGGTCGGGATGCAAGAGTTCGACGCCTGTATCCACGATTGCGATCACGGTGTTTGTATCTCCTTTCCATACAGTCCAGGCCTCAAATGCAGCAACTTTCTCAAGATAATATTGCAAGTGAAGCAGGGTATCATTGGGCACGTAGGTGTCACCGGCCTGTGTTTTACCGGTGAAATATTTGGCAGGCTTAGGCAAGAACCTTGGCTGAACATATTCAACATAACCGGTTGCGGCCAAAGCATGCATTATGGCTTCCGTTCTTTCATGATCCTGCACATACACTTCAAAAATTCGCGAAAGGTCGCTGAATGCATTCCCTGAAGGGTGATATTTGACATCGTGAGGCCGGTGAGCCGGGAAAACCCGATGAGGTTTATTCGCAGCTTTGGTTTGAAGCAATGAAAGGATGCTTTCCGGCAGATCATCGTGGTGTGATGACTTGGCAGCTGCCTCCGGAGTCAGCTTAAATATCACATGACCGGGCAGCGTGTGCGGTAACCCAATGCCTTCCACAATGATTTCCGGCCAGCTGTCTGAACCTGAGGCACTGATTATTGACATCAGCAGAAGCCAAAATATCAAGTATCGGGGCAGTTTCATTTATGCTTTGATTCACTGGATTCGGTTGCACTATAGCTGGGAGCGGCTTTTGATCCGGATTTTGTGCCGTCTATCTCAGGAAATGGCGGGATATCATCGAGATGCAACCAGCGGCCGGCTTCTGAATCACGTTTGACACAGTAATGCGTAAGACCATTTGTAACAACAAGATAGTCAACCCCAAAAGGAAAATTATACCGGGCCACCTGGTCAAAAACATCCTGGGTGATGGGCACTGTGGCAGCCTTGCATTCGATGATCATCAGCGGCTTTCCGGAGCTGCCATAAACGATTGCATCAGCCCTGCGTGCCATTCGATTATAGCGCAACGAAGCTTCAACCGCGATCAGCCCGGCAGGGTAACTCCTGTGCGACTTGAGAAACCACAAAAAGTGTTGCCGCACCCACTCTTCCGGGGTCAAAACAACAAATCGCTTTCTGAATGCATCAAAAACGAAGGGCTTTCCATCTCGTTGATGCATGCTCAGTTCAGCCTTTGGCAGGTTTAGCTCTTGCATATGCGTTGCAAATAGATCATCAAATCTTCTTATTGCAAATATACACCAAAAAAAACAGCGCTTTTCAAAGGCTTTCATTATTTTTGCGTATGCATTTTGGGCAACCCCAAACACATTACATGTAGAGATTCAGAAATCCATGGCCGAAAAGATATTTTATGACATCCTGAAGGATATTCGCAACAAAGTGCTTTATCCCGTTTACTTCCTTACCGGAGAGGAGAGCTTCTA
>SLDN01000159.1 GCA_007125275.1 Bacteroidales bacterium
TAAAGCGCGTTTAAATGTCTGAATAAACTCATCAAATCTGAATATTTCCATCAGGAACAGGCTAAGGTGATGAATCAGGATAAGCACAAAGCTGTACATGATAAGCGAAAAGGCACCAAAGGTTCTGAACGAAGGGGATTCTGTGGCTTCCGGTTCTAAGTTTCCTGCAAAAAGCCGAATCACCGCCGGCCTGCAAAAAGCCATAAACACGCCGGCAAAAGCATGGATTGCCAGCGAGTCAGTAAAAACATCCACAACAAGCCCCAGAGCAAAAGCCACAAGCAACAAAACATATCCGGTAGTAAAAACCGGCATGACAAGGATAAAAAACACGTAAACCTGCGGATTCAAATACCCTCCAAGGTATACATTATTGAATACCAGCACTTGAAGAACTACCAACAAGATAAAGATGAACGGATATTTAAGATTCAGACGTTGCATATCATCGCAATATTATTCGGTATGTGTGGAGGATTCCAGCTCCTCCTGCTCTTCTTTCATGAGATTTTGTACAATATAGACATAAGAAAGCTTATTAAAATCGAGTGCAAGGTCAATCTCGGCAGTAATAAAGTTATCCCCTCTTCTGACCCCCCATTCCCTGATGGTTCCAATAAATACATTTTCTGGAAAAACCGTTGAAAAGCCGCTGGTAACAATACTATCGCCTGCGGAAAGTTCAATATGTGGTGGAATGTATGTCATGATGGCACTTCTGTAGTTTATTCCATCCCAGCTGAGGGTGCCCAGTTGATCGTTTTTCCTGATTTTTGTGCTGATGAGCATATTGCTATGCAGCATAGACATTGCCACACTAAAGTTTTTTGAAACATTCATCACGATGCCGGCCACGCCATCCGCGGTAATCAGGCCCATGTCGGGTGCTACGCCATGCAAAGTCCCTTTGTTAAGCGTAATGTAGTTATTGCGGCGAATCACAGAGTTATTGATTACCTCCGCGTGAATGTATGTAAAGCGCGGTTTCTTGATCTCATTACCCGATTCATATATGAGCGTATCTCTGATAATATGACTTTCAGCTTGTTGCTCCATCAGGGCAGCATACTCTTCCATCAGTTTTTGGTTCTGCTCTTTCAGCGACAAATAGGAGCTGATATTCCCAACAGCATCGTAAAAACCTGCTGAAACCCTGTTGGCAGAGTGCAGAAAAAAACTCTGGTGGTATAGCTGGTGGGATATGGTTAATGCCAGTGCAGCTGTTTCCAATACCAGGAACAGGAAAAAAAAATGGTACCTGTGTATGAACTTCAACAGGTTTTGCATTGCTTATAGCGCTTTAGAGATGATCATACACATAAATCCGTTTCAGGTTGTGGCAGCTGAGATTCTTTAAATGACATCAATGATCATTTGATCAGGAACGGAAATTTATAAAAGTTTTTCAGTGCGATGCCTGTGCCGCGGGCAACGGCTCTAAGCGGGTCTTCGGCCACATGCACCTTCAGGCGTGTTTTGCTGGATATCCTTTTATCCAATCCCCGGAGCAGAGAGCCGCCGCCGGCCAGGTATATGCCGGTGCGATATATGTCAGCGGCAAGTTCCGGGGGTGTCATCTCCAGTGCATTCATCACGGCGGCTTCAACCTTGGTTATCGACTTATCCAGACAGTGTGCAATTTCGGAGTAAGAAACAGAAATTTCTTTTGGGATACCTGTCATCATATCGCGTCCGTGAACGGGGAGGTCGGGCGGTGGATTCTCAAGCTCAGCCAGAGCCGAACCGACCTCAATCTTGATCTTTTCTGCTGTGCGCTCCCCTATTAAGATATTGTGCTGCTTACGCATGAACTCCATGATATCGGTGTTAAAGTCATCACCGGCGATTCGAATGGACTTGTTACACACAATGCCTCCCAGGGCGATCACGGCAATCTCGGTAGTGCCGCCTCCCACATCAATCACCATGTTACCCACCGGCTCCAGCACATCTATTCCAATCCCGATGGCTGCGGCCATGGGCTCGTGAATCAGACGCACATCCTTGGCCCCGGCCTGCTCACAGCTGTCGCGTACAGCACGCTCTTCAACCTCTGTTATGCCCGAAGGGATGCAGATCACCATCCGCAATGAAGGAGGGAAAAGTGGTTTTTTTGTTTCCGTCATTTTAATCATCGCCCGGATCATCATTTCAGCGGCCTGGAAGTCGGCAATAACGCCATCGCGCAACGGCCTCAACGTCTTAATGTTATCATGTGTCTTGCCATGCATCATCATCGCCTTTTTACCTACAGCAAGCAACTCGCCGGTTTTACGATTAATGGCAACAATGGATGGCTCCTCAACCACAACCTTGTCGTTATGTATGATGATAGAATTGGCCGTTCCCAGGTCAATCGCTATCTCTTTTGTCAGAAATGAAAATAATCCCATATAGTAAAATATTTCAGGTGTTTATATTTGTATAGATCATTGCAAGCCCTGTAATGTAATGTAATGTAATGTAATGTGATTTAATGTTTGAAATGTCTGTTTCCGGTGAAGGCCATTGCCATTCCGGTGGCATCACAAAACCCGACGGAATCGTTGTCCCGGACTGACCCGCCGGGTTGTATAACTGCTGTGACTCCTTCCTGGTGTGCCATTTCGACACTATCAGCAAAGGGAAAAAAAGCATCCGATGCCATCACGGCACCGTCAAGCGAATGGCCCTGTGCCCGCGCTTTAGAGATGGCTTGCCTGAGCGCATCAACCCTTGAGGTCTGGCCTGCACCTGCCCCAATGAGCATCAGGTCCTTTACCAGTACAATGGCATTGGATTTCAAGTGTTTCACCACACTGTTGGCGAAAACAAGGTCCTTTTCCTCGTCTGGTGTCGGCTTACGTCTTGTTTGTATCTTCCATTGCTCGGGGAGGCTGTTTTTATGGTCTGATGTTTGCCACAAAACCCCGTTCAACACACTTCGGTAGCCTTCATCCGGCATCAGAAATGCTTTAGATTTCAGCAATATACGATTTTTTTTTGATCCGAGCAAGGTCAGGCTATCCTCATCAAAGGATGGTGCTATAAGTATTTCAAAAAACAATTCATTAATAAGTGCTGCGACATCCGTTCCAATGTGGCGATTGGTGATGAGTACGCCTCCAAATGCAGAAACCGGATCGCCTGCCAGGGCCTCTTCCCAGGCATCCCCGATGCTGTCGCGGGAGGCAATGCCGCAGACGTTCGAGTGCTTTATGATGGCAAATGTGGGTGCTGAAAATTCAGCCATCACAGCAATGGCTGCGTCAATGTCGAGCAGGTTGTTATATGAAATGGGTTTCCCGCTCAGCTTTTCAAACACCTCATCCAACCGGCCGTAAAAACATCCCTGCTGGTGAGGGTTCTCGCCGTAGCGTAGGATATGTGCCTCGCTGATGCTCTCCTTAAAGACTTTTATTTCACCATTGTTGAGGTAGTTGAAAATGGCCGTATCATAGTGAGAGCTTATGTGAAAAGCGACAGCCGCCATCCTCCTCCTGTCCGGTAACGATGTGAAGCCTTGCTGGTGCTGCAATATGGATATGGCCTCACTGAAATGCTGTGCTGAGGGCACAACGAGCACGTGCTCAAAGTTTTTTGCAGCAGCACGTATGAGAGAGATGCCGCCAATATCGATTTGCTCGACAAGTTCGTTGTGTGATGCCCCGCCGGCTATGGCAGCCTCAAACGGATAAAGGTCCACAACGACAATATCAATACCTTCAATATCATAATGTTGAATATCCTGATCGTCGGTTTCTAAACCGGGACGACAAAGTATGCCGCCAAAAATAGCCGGATGCAGGCTTTTGACGCGGCCGCCCAGAATCGAAGGGTATCCGGTCCGTTCCTCTACTGACTGCACAGGAATCCCCATTCCTTTGATGTATTCCATCGTCCCGCCTGTAGAAACCATCTCAATACCCAGTGAATGGAATACCTCTACGAGCGGCCCAATATTCTCCTTGTGATAAACAGAAACCAATGCCCTCAGATGCTTCTTCAAAGCTTGTTTTTCCATAAGAAAAATGAATTATCTTTGCGCGCTAAAAACCTCACGAAATTAATCTAATTTTTCTGAAATGACTTTCATTAGCAAAGAAAAAATTTTTTCCCGTAACTGGTTTATATCTTACGGGTTGATCATTACAGGTGCATTCATTATGGCCGCCGGCTATGTGCTTTTTGTGAGCCCTTATAAATTTGTGCCGGGCGGCGTATATGGGATCGGCATTATTTTATATCACCTGCTTGGGTTTCCGGTAGGTTTGACAGGTCTCGTATTAAACATCCCGCTGATGATCATTGGTGTTAAGTACCTGGGGCCGCGCTTTGGTGTCAAAACAGTGGTCGGCTTTTTCCTGGCCTCAGGCTTCATTGACGGATTGGCATTTCTGACAGGCAATGAACCACTTGATGGCATAGAGCCGCTGCTTGCCAGTATTTTTGGCGGTGTCCTGATCGGGTTAGGCCTGGGCCTGATATTCAAAGCCAAAGCCACATCAGGAGGCAGCAGCATCATTGCCATGCTGCTGACCAAGTATACGCGCATCCCCTTAGGCCAAAGCCTCATGATCATTGATGCCATCATTGTACTGCTGGGACTGGCCGCTTTCGGCGACTGGACCATCCCTCTATATTCACTCATCATCATTTTCATAACAGGAAAAGTAATTGATGTGGTACTGGAAGGCTTTTCCTATGAGAAAACATTGTTCATCATATCCGACAGATATGAAGAAATAGCCGAAAAAATCCTCAAGGACCTTAATCGTGGGGGCACATTTATTGAAGGGAAGGGGATGTTCAGGAAGGATGAAAAAAAGATCATCTTTGTGAATGTCACCCGCCGCGAAGTTGCCATCTTGCAGGATTTCATAAGCCAGGTGGACCCCGACGCTTTTGTAACAGTGATTGAAGCCTCTGAGATATTGGGTAAAGGCTTCAGGTCGCTTACA
>SLDN01000220.1 GCA_007125275.1 Bacteroidales bacterium
CATCAGGCATTTCCTTGTAAAGCGGACGAGCGCGAGCCCGGGGCCTTCATAGGCAGCAGAGTAAGCGATCGATTTATGGGTTTTTTCCTTCCAGCTGCCTGTGATCCTGGCTGACTCGTGAATATGTCCGTGCAGACTGAGCATAGGCTGGCGTTTCTCAATAAACTCTTTGATGGCAATGCTGCCCACGTGCACATCAACGGGGACGTGATCCACCATCACACCATCAAGCCCTGCCCTGTCGAGTGCCGTTTTATAAGGAGGCGAATGAAATAGAAAGATGGCTTTCGACAGGTCATCATCACCGGCCAGCACTTCAAGGTCGTTCCTGATGGTTGAGAACTCTGTATCAGCATCGGGCTCAACGGTGCGGATGCCTTCGGTGGGATGCACACAACCGGGGTCAACATAGCGCGACACATCGTACCTTTCCCAGTCTTTAAGCAAGAAAGGCGTGGGAGGCACCATGGAGTAGCCATACACGGTAAAATCATCGAGCGGTGCTTTCTTCATGTGCATATAGTGCCACAAACCTGCTCTCTCGTATTTCAGGAAGGCCTCTTCCTGGCTGCGCGGATCGTCATTCCCAAGGATAAGAAAAATGTCCGGATAGTTTACACCCATTCTTTTCTGCAGCCCGAGAAAAGAGGGTGCCAGGAAACCGGTAACGAAATCAACGGCTTTGGCACGGCTGTGCTCTCTGTATTTCAGGCTTGCCGGCAAAATGTCGCCACCAAAAAATACAGCACGGGGCTGCATCTTTTCAATCTGCAGCAACAATTTCTCATAACGCAAGGCATTGCCATGCAGATCTGATACAAAAAAGTACGCATCACTCATTGTTGCTTGTTTTCTTTAAAAGCCGTGCGCTGTTGCTGACGGAATCCAGCATGACGGCAAAGCTGTCTCTCTTTTCAATGTCACTGTCTGTAATGATATGAAGGTCAACCAGGCTGCCTTTGGTTTCGAATTTGGTTTTGCATTCATTTAAAGCCGCAAGACTAAGCCCCCAGCCTTCGCACCAGGCCTCAAGCAGGGCGTGCTTCCGCGGATCATCATCGCAATGAGCCAGCAGGTCAATGTCTGAACACGGCCCGGCTTCGCCTGTCTTGACGCTGCCAATCAGGTACAGGGCTTTTACACCATAGCGCGGGAGGTCAAGACTTTCAGCAAGAGCCTGCGCCATTTCAAAACGCCACTGCCAGTGAGTATTTGTTCCTTTATCAGACAAGCAGGTTTGTTATTAAGAATTCCAACCGCACGGTCGGCACGGTTGGAATTCAGGAATAATGGGATGCTATGGATAATATATTGGTCCTTCGATTCCCAATGGAATATTCAATAGCAACCAGGCAATGAACATCGGTATCCTAACGATCATAAAAGCGATTGCATAGGGCAACATCACGGAAATGATGGTGCCGATGCCGATGTTTTTGACATATTTCTGTGCAAAAACGATTACAAGGGGGAAGTAAGGCAGTAGCGGTGTAAGAATATTCGAGTATGAGTCGCCAATCCTGTAGGCTGCCTGTGTTGTTTCGGGTGAATACCCCATCAGCATGAGCATCGGTACAAAGATGGGTGCAAGGATGGCCCATTTAGCGGAAGCACTTCCGATGATGAGGTTAATGAATGATGAAACGAGTATGAAAGCGATCAGCAGGGGTATGCCTGTAAAGCCAATGCTTTGCAGCCCGGCCGCACCTGAAATGGCAAGTATAGAGCCCAGGTTTGACCAGATGAAGAACTGCACCAGGTGGGCTGCTACAAAGGCCAGTACGATGTATCCTCCCATGGTACCCATTGCTTCTGCGGTCATTTTCGCCACATCTTTGTCGCCTTTGATGGTTTTGGCCACCATGCCGTAAATAAGGCCGGAGACAAAGAAAAGTATAAACATGAGCGGCACAATGGAGTTATAGAAGGGGTTCATGCTGCCGTCATCACCGCGCAACACACCATTTGAGGGTATTACGGCTGCTGCGATCAGCACCAGGATGCCAATGATGGAAATACCTGCCCACATCAGGCCTCTTTTCTCCTCCTTTGTGAATTCGTTGCTGTAAGTTTCGTCATCTTCACCATCGTATGCACCCAGGCGGGGCACAATGATTTTTTCCGTCACCCATGTACCGGCCAGACCGATAAGCGGCACAGAGGCGGCCATCAGGTAATAGTTAGACAAGGGGTTAACGGTATAGCTGGCGTCCATGATGGTGGCGGCCGACTGGGTAAAGGCTGCGATCATCGGGTCGAGGCCGGTAGGCAAAAAGTTGGCGCCAAAGCCACCTGACACACCGGCAAAGGCAGCAGCCAAGCCGGCGAGCGGATGCCTCCCCATCCCCTTAAAAATGGCCGCTCCCAGAGGGATCAGCACCACGTATCCGGCATCAGCAGCAACAGAGCTGACCATACCTGCAATAACGATGGAAAAAGTAATGAGTTTTTTAGGCACCTTGGCCACAAACACACGAAGCGCTATGGAAATCAGTCCGCTGCGTTCGGCAACACCAATTCCCAGCATCACCACCAACACGAGTCCCAACGGCGGGAAAGAAGCAAATACCTCCACCATAGAGGTCATGATCATCCGTATGTTATCAGCTGTTAGCAGGTTCACCGCCTCAATCGGCTCAGTCACATCCGGCGATGGGTGATCAGCACTCAACCCAAGGTTGCCAAAAATAACCGATAAAAACAAAACAATACCTATCAAAATGGCAAACAAAGTAACAGGTTGTGGCAGCTTGTTGCCCACAACCTCAATCTTGTTCAAAATGCGTTGCATCATACCCTCAGGCGCCTTCACACCATCAGCATTGCCCTTCTCTTCTGTTGTCATAAGTTTTGTAAGATTTGTTTATAACTATAAGATTTTAGTTTATGAAAACCCCAAAATTAATGTATTCATTCAAAACACAAAAGATTATTCTGTATTTATTAGCGGATAACGGTCACTGAGCCCTCTGCATACTTTATTTCGCCCTGCCGGGCATACTGTATGACATAAAAGTAGGTGCCATCAGGTACATTGCCCCCATCCCACCAGTTGTTATAGTAGTCGTTGTGTTCAAAAACCCTTCGCCCGTGCCGGTTATATATCAGGATCTGCAGCTGCGGGATGAAGGTCTCTACAAACTGCCCCCGTTCTCCTATCTGAATCTCAAAAAAATCATTGATGCCATCACCATTGGGCGTAAAAACATTGGGTATTTCCCAGTCACAATTCTGTGTCTCGAATTCCTTATCGAAGAAGTCGATACAACCCGTAATGCTGTCAGTGATCATCACCGTGTACATACCGGGGTCTTTCACATTCAGCGTGTCATAAACGCTGCCGGGCAGGTCACCGGCTGCCACCTGCCACTGGTACAGCCAGGTGTCGCCAAAATCATCTATTGGCGAAACGGTAAACCAGGTGGAGTCGCCCTCACATACCGGCAACTCATGCTCAGAAAAAATCTCTGCTTTTGGCAAAGGCAATACGGTGATAAATAGCGTGGTATCATAGGTGCAGCCAAAGTTATCGGTGGCCTCAAACAGAAACTCGTGGGCCTCGGGCATCATCCCCGGATCCGGCAGTGAGTGCGTAACCGGGTTGCCACTCAGGGCACTGCCGTTATGATACCATTGTTCATTCACAATTTCAGGCGTAAAAATGAGTGAGTCAGGGTAGTATTGCTCGTTGAACAGCAAGCGCCAGCTGAAAATATGGCCTGAGGATTCCTGCGTGGTGTCTTCTGCATAAAAGGTCCAGGTGCCATTCATCGGACTGCCGGCGTCAACAAAATCTCCAAAACCCTGGGATGGCGTATAGGCCCCGTCGACAGGCATATAATAAGCTACGGCATAGTAGTTTCCGGCATTGTCGATGTATGCGTGTTGACGGGGTGAGGTTTCGAACATCGTGCCATAAAACGGGGCCGGAGAAAAGCAGTACTCGTATCCTCTGCCAGGTATGGCTGCAGACTCAACAACAGGTTCTCCCAGGTTCACGAGGTCGGAGGTCTCATTCGGATGTCCGGCTGCTTGTTTGAGTTGAATCAAGGTATTGTCCGGTGCTCTTAAATGAAACTCAACATCCCTGTATTCCATGTGCTCCATGGTTACGCAAACCTTGTCAATGTCGGAGGGCGCTGATATCACCGCATCACCAAACACATCAAAGGTCAATGCTGAGCCATAGGGGTTGTTCTGATTAATAAACACCGGCTCATCCTCAGTAACACCGGTATCAAAGCCCGTCCACATGGTTGGATTGGTTACGCCGGTCAGCACAAAGCTTTCTTCCGCACACACGGTGTCAGTAGAAAGTATTGTGCCATCAAAAGTGGGATAGGTCCCGATGAGCACCACCTTGTAAGCTGTTGTTTCACAGCCGGTCCGGTTGTCCAGTACATTTACCCTGACCGTATAGGCACCGGGCTTGTCATCCAGCTGGCCGAAATCATACACTGCCGCAGGACCAGAAAAAGTTTCATCCAGTATTTGCCAGGTAAATTCAAAGTTGTCCGGGTTATAAACAAAGCCTTCATCCAGGTAGGTCGCTGTTGCTGAAAATGATAACTCTCCCACTGTTTCCGGGCAATGCATCAGGCCGTTGTGAGCCTCTATTTCGGCCACAAAGAAGTCGCAGATGCTGAAGCAGGAGATACCGGCCTGCCATCCGGTTCTATCCGTCAATTCATCCGGGTCATCCGGGTCAAAGTCAGAAGAGACAAAGTGAAAATGCAAACATCCGGTTGTTGAGCTTACTGACTGCCCGGCCAGGTCTTGCCCGGTGGCAGCAATGATGAGCGGGGCACTTGAATCGGGACCATCATAAACATACAGAAAATCATCGGGGCCAAGCTGAAATGACTCAAAATGCAGCATCATGAAAGGGTTATTCAG
>SLDN01000074.1 GCA_007125275.1 Bacteroidales bacterium
AAGGTAATAAGGTATATGTTTCGGTGGGTATCCCTGTTTTCTACTAAGGTTAAATATAGAAAAAATAAGGTTTTTATTGTTGCTTGTATAGTTTAAAACACAATACGCTGTTAATCAAAGACTGAACAAATTACAAACACATGAAAACATACCGCGCAGAGATCAACGTCATGCCGTTAAAGGCACTGCTTGACCCACAAGGCAAAGCCATCACCGGCAGCATGAAGAACCTGGGGTTGCCTGAGATCACAAATGTGAGGGTTGGAAAGCATATCAACCTTAACATCGAGGCAGATGACCTTGCCCATGCCAAAGAGAAGGTTGAAACTGCCTGCAAAAAACTGCTGGCAAACCCAATTATGGAATACTTTGAATTCGAGGTGTTTGAAGCATAAGAAACAGCATGGCCACAACCCACCATACCGGCAAGCGTGGCGAAGCACTGGCTGCTGAACACCTCGTCAGCAAAGGTTTTAACATTCTTGAAACCAACTGGCAATCCAACCACCAGGAAATAGACATCATTGCCCGGCAGGGCAACATCCTCGTTATTGCAGAGGTCAAGTCGCGAAGCACCAACTACTTCGGCGAACCGGAAACCTTTGTCACCATGCAAAAACAGCGGATGCTCATCAAGGCTGCCAACCACTACATCACCAAAAACAACCTGAACGTTGAAGTGCGCTTCGATATCGTCTCCGTTCTTTTCAACAAAGAAGAACACAAATTGAATCACATCGAAGACGCTTTTTACCCGCTGATGTAATTACAGAATCGTTGGTATCGCCTGAAATGATCCAGGGTTCAGAGCGGGGTCTGCCACTTGCAAACTCCGAACTCTAAACCCTGAACTTCAAACTTCAAACTCCGAACTCCAAACTCCAAACTCCTAACTCCAAACCCCAAACTCCGAACCAAAAAGGCCCTGGCACGGTTTACCTGCTTCTATCAGGATATGCCGGTATTGGATGGATCTCCTGATCATACTCTTCCATCAGCCTGAGTGCTTCCTGGATGCCGCGATTCAGCTGCTGATCAATGCCGTCGAACTCCATTGCCGGGTCATTTTCGACATGAATATCCGGATGAACGCCAATGCCTTCTATGATCCAGTCTTCGCCGTGGATGTCATAGGGTGCAAATTCAGGTTTTGAGAGGGTTCCGCCATCGATGAAAGGCAAAGAACCACGGATGCCGACCACGCCGCCCCAGCTGGTGGTGCCAATCAGTGGTCCGAGGCCAAGCTTCTGGAACTGAAATGGGAAGAGGTCGCCATCAGAGGCAGAATACTTGTCAATGAGACATACTTTTGGCCCCAGGTGAATTTCGCGTGGTCGAGTAGAGGGAGCTGTGTTGCGCGACATCGACAGACCTGTCAGCTCACGGGACAGGCGTTCGATCAGCATCGGCGATACATTGCCGCCGCCATTTCCGCGCACATCAATGATCAGGGCTTCCTTGCGCAGCTGCGGATAAAAATGCTTGACAAACTCATTGAGTCCGCCCGGTCCCATATCGGGCACGTGGATGTAGCCCACGCGGCCGTTGGTGGCCTCGCTGACCTTGCGGATGTTCTCCTGCACCCAGTTATAATAGTAAAGATCGGCCTCATCGCCAATCGGCACCACGATGACATCCCTGGCGCCTTGCTCACGTGGCCTGTCATTCACGCGCAGCTCCACCTGCTGCCCGGTCGTACCAATCATGGCCTCAAAAATATTCGTCATTTCGTTGGTTGGATGCCCATTCACCGCGATGATATAGTGTCCTTCCTCTACGTTGACGCCTAATTCAGTAAGAGGCGAGCGGCGCGAAGAATTCCAGTTTTCGCCTTTCAGAATACGGTCAATCCGGTAATATCCCGAAGCATCATGGCTAAGTTCGGCACCCAGCAAGCCCATTGGAATGCGCTCAGCCTCAAGAACATCACCACCTCCAACATAGGCGTGTCCCACATTCAGTTCCCCAACCAGTTCACCAAGAATATAAGTGAGGTCCAGGCGGTTGTTCACATGATCAACCAGCGGCCTGTATTTCTCACGCATGGCTTCCCAGTCAACGCCATGCATATTTGGAGCATAGAAAAAATCGCGCATCTGGCGCCAGGTCTCATTATATATCTGGACCCACTCTTCTTTCAGGTTCACCCAAACCTTCATGTTCGAGGTATCAACAAAATCATTTACCGAGAAAGACGAACGGGGCAGGTCAATAACGGCATAGCGACCACGTTCGGCAACGAGCATTTTCTTCTGATCGGCACTGATCTGGTAGCCGTTGATCTGCGCCAGGGTGCTCTCTTCACGGCTGTCCATGTTAAACATCATCAGTGATGAGCGGCTGTCGCCAAACGACCGCTTCATATAATAAATGTTGTTGCCAACCGTGTTGATGGAAAAATAGTTTGACACATCCCCCGGCAAGACTGCGATGCGGTTTTTGATGTTTTCACGATCCACCTCGATGCGCAACGCTCCATCATCAGCACCGTTTTGAGCCCCATTGCCAGCATCACCATTGCTGATTTGCACCTCGTCATTTTCCGGTTCAAGGAAAGAGGCCACATCCTGGCGCAGGGTCACAAAGTATATGCGGCTCATATCCGTATATGCGTGGTTCCATTCTGTGCGACTGTATATCGGGTTGAAATCGCGGTTTGATGAAAAGAAAAGATATTTTCCCTTATCGCAGAATGATGGGGAGGAGGATGCATACCATCCATCTGTCACCGGAAATTTTTCACCATTTTCAGTATCATAGAGAAAAATGCGGGAATAATGTTCTGTTTCGGGGCGGGTGAAGGTGATCCACCGGCTGTCGGGCGACCAGTCGAACTGGTTGATTTCAAATGATTCAGCCTGATCCACGATGGTAACATCACCGGTGTTGATGTCAATATATTGCAGCCTAAGCATTTTGTCTGACCACAGAATCTTTTCGCTATCGGGCGACCACCGCAAACCATATTTATATGTATCTGCATTTGTGGTGATTTGAATGGGTTCAGCACGGCCATCCTGCTCAAGTATGTAGATTTCGTCATTGCCGGATGCATCAGAAACATAGGCAATGTATTTGCCATCTGGCGACCAGGTCACATTTCTTTCGTGCACGCCTGATGTTTGTGTCAGGTTTCGTGTGATGCCACTTTTTACCGGCACGCTCCAGACGTCTCCTCTGCCCCCGAAGGTTACGCGCCGGCCATCAGGCGACAGGGAAGCCGAGCGGATCATCTGCGAGGCATCCTTTCGCTGGTTGCGGCTCAGCGCCAGGTCTTCGGCAATGATGACCGGAATGCGCTCCACCGTTTCCGTGGCCAGACTGAATAAATTAAGGTAACCACCATTCTCAAAGATGATGGCATCACCGCCCAGAGACGGAAACTTGATGTCAAACTCCTGAAAATGGGTCAGCTTGCGCGTCTGCCGGGTGATCTGGTCATATACGAACAGGTTCATACGGCCATCGCGGTCCGACAGAAAATACACCTTGCCGTCTACCCACATTGGAAATATATCCTGCGATTCATTATCGGTGAGGTTCACCGTTGTTCTGTCGTTGAGATCGTGCAACCAGATGTCGTCGGCCATCCCACCGGCATAATACTTCCAGGTACGGAACTCACGGAACACGCGGTTATACACAAACTGCTGTCCGTCATCAGAAAAGCTTATCCAACCACCTTCCGGCACCGGTACCTGTTCAGGCAGGCCACCATTCACATTTACAACATACAATGCGCCTTTAAAGGAATTGAATGACCGCTTGCGCGATCGAAAAACTATGTGCTCATCGTCTTTCCAGGTCATCACGATGTTGTTGGGGCCCATCCTGTCCGACAAATCATCGCGACCCAAGGTAGCGGTAAAAGTGAGTCGCTCGGGCACGCCGCCGCTCGCAGGCATGACATACACTTCGGTATTGCCGTCATACTGTCCGGTAAAAGCGATTTGGCTGCCATCCGGACTAAAGCGGGCAAACATCTTGTATCCTGGATGATTGGTCAGCTTACGGGCCACGCCACCAGTGCGTTCAACAGTATAAAGCTCACCCGAATAGGTAAATACCACCTGGTCGCCGTGCATCGCCGGAAAACGCAATAAACGAGCTTCTTCCGCCATCACATTGCTGTAAATGTATGGGAAGACCATAAGTGTCAGTAGTGCAAATAAGATTTTTTTCATAAGCTCAGAGGTTTGGTAAGTGTTGGTTATGTTTATAATTAGAAGTTAAAGGTTGGATGATGAATTATGAATGTTATTTAATTAGAAATTATGAGTTGTGATGGCAAATATAAGGTTTTTGCTTTTTTGTGTATTTAATATGACAAGTATTAAACAAAATTAACTATCCTGTGTTCTAACAAATGAGATCATAAAATTATATTTGTTAAATAATTAACAACTTTTAGTTCACTTAAAATTTTAATTATCATGGAAGAAAACAAAGTAAAGCAGGAAGAAGTGGTAAGACTGCCATTGATCGGTGATTTGGCGCCTTCGTTCAAGGCCAAGACCACCATGGGACCGGTTAACTTCCCGGAAGATTACAAGGGCAAATGGGTGATCCTTTTCAGTCACCCGGCCGACTTTACGCCGGTATGCACTACAGAATTCATGACATTTGCACACATGCAGGAGGATTTCCGCAAGCTCAATACTGAGCTGATTGGATTGTCGATTGACAGTATTTATGCGCACATCGCCTGGCTACGTACAATCAAAGAAAAGATCGTATTCAATGGCATGAAAAACGTTGAAGTGATGTTTCCGGTGATTGAAGACCTGAAGATGGACGTGTCGAAAAAGTTTGGAATGGTACAACCCAGTGTCTCCAGCACGCAGGCAGTACGTGCGGTATTCATTATGGACCCGG
>SLDN01000171.1 GCA_007125275.1 Bacteroidales bacterium
CATGGCATCCACAGGCTCAATGTATTCAATGATCAGGGCGTCGCCAGCCAGCAGCGTGGTGGCAAAGTAAAGATCATCCTGGTTGTTCTTATCTGTAAATGCCCCAAGCACCGTTGTGCCCTCCGTGTCGTAAACATACAACTCTGCGCCGGGTGGCAATCGGTATTGATCAAATGTCAGGTTGAGGGAATATGCCCCCGGCGATGATATGCCAAGGTGCCAGGACCTGTATCCACCGTCAGACTCCGACCAGATCCCATAATCACGGGTGTTGATGTCCACCTCAATGTTTTCGCCAAACCGCCATGGTATGTCAGGGATGGTATCAAACAGCCTGTCCTCTTCTATCAGCGCCTCATGATCAACCGGCGGCATGGTTTCAAAAGGAATGTCATTTATTTGAATTTCTGATATTCCCCTGAGCGCACCGGGCTGGCTGAGCTGAGCTGTCGCAAAGAATGGCAGGAGAAGAAGCAGAATAATAATAGGGTTTCGCATTTTTATTGTTTTTAAATTCAATCAGAGAATAATTTACTAAAGCTTACAAATAAACAAAGAGGGGCAAAAATAAACAAACATTTTGACACCTCAAAACCTGATCACACCGACTGACGGTCATTGTGCCGGTGTTTTGATCATGGTGCCGGCAGTCAGGAAGCTTATCAGCCTGACCCTTTGTCGGCTGTTAGGACACTTTTCACTACCTTTGTACGTTGTAATCTGAAATTGCTTATGGAGGTAAAAATAGTGAACCGTTCCGGCAACCCTTTGCCGGCATACGAAACGGCCTATTCTGCAGGGATGGACCTGCGGGCCTGTCTTTCTGAAGAGGTTGTGTTGCGGCCGCTGGAGCGTGCCCTGATCGGCACCGGGCTGTTTATTGAGCTGCCGGCCGGATTTGAGGCACAGGTAAGACCACGCAGCGGTCTGGCTGCAAAAAAGGGGATAACGGTGCTGAACACGCCGGGCACCATTGACGCCGATTACCGCGGTGAGATCAAAGTGATCCTGGTGAACCTCAGCAACGAGGCCTATAAGATCAGCAACGGCGACCGCATCGCCCAGATGATCATTGCCCGGCACGAAAGAGCCACACTCGTGCCTGCCAACGAACTAAGCACCACTATGCGCGGCACAGGAGGATTTGGGCACACCGGCACCAAATAACAAAAAAACAAAAAAATGACATACCACTCAAGACATACCATCATACTTGCTTTGCTGCTGATCATCAGCGGATGCAGCAGCGCAAGGCATCAAACGGAAACACCGGAGCCGGAACAGCCGGTGCAGCAAGAAAGCGTATCAGAAAAAGACCAGCTGCAAAGCACCGCGCTACTCATCAACGCCACCAAACAAAAAATCCTGGGCAACTATGACCAGGCTGTTGCACTTTATTACGAAGCCATTCAAAAAGACCCAAATAACGATGCGGCTTACTTTGAACTGGCCAAGCTTTTCGTTATGAATGGCAACTATGACACCGGCCTTCAATACACCCGGCAGGCAGTGCAAATTGATCCGGAAAACTCCTTTTACCAGGTGTTGCTGGCTGATATTTTCATCCTGAAAGACCAGGTGGGTGAAGCCATACACATCTATGAGCAGCTGGCGCGACAACATCCCGACAACATTGACTTCCAGGAAAAACTGCTCAGCGTATACCTTTATGACGAAAACTATGAGCAGGCCATCAGGCTTATCAACCACATTGAAACACTGGAAGGCTTTTCGGAGGAAAACAGCATCAAGAAACTACAGGTATATGTGCAGCTGGGCTGGCTGGATGCAGCCATCCAGGAAGCTGAAAAAATGTTGCATTATTTTCCGGAAGAAATCATCTTCTATGAATTCCTTGGCGACCTTTACATGGAAACCGGCCAGCCCGATAAAGTCAGAGAGGTATACCTTCGGCTGCTTGAGCAGGAACCGGACAGCTACATGGCGCGTTTGCTGCTTGCCGACTACTACCTCGACCAGGATGACACCGAAAAAGCATTTGAATACCTGCTGGAAGCCTTCAACCATCCAATGCTTGATGTAGATGCCAAAGTGCGCATTATTTTCACTTTCATGTTTTTCGCAGAAGAAGAACGGGGCGACCATTTTATGGAAAAAGCCATAGAGCTTTCGCAAATGCTTCTGGCTGCACACCCCGACAACCCGGAGGTCTACCTCGTATATGGTGATATCCTGAATCGTGATGGGCAGTGGAAGGAAGCCCGCGAGATGTACCTTGAAGGTGTGCGGCGCAACCCGTCAAATCTGTCGGTATGGCAGCAAATACTAAACCTGAGCCTGCGGCTGGGTGATTATGAAGCGATGCGCACTCATTCCGAGTTGTCACTAGAATACTTCTTTGAACAACCCATACTCTTCCTGTTCAACGGGCTTGCCAATATGCAGCTTAAAGACTATGATGCGGCTGCCTCATCGCTGGAATATGGTCTCGCCATCACCCTTGACGATGATGAGCTCCGGCAGGAGTTCATTACGATGCTGGGCGACGTTTACCATTTTCTTGGGGCTTATGAGTATTCTGATCAGTATTATGAGCAGGCCATTGAGCTGAACCCTGAAAGCGCCACGGCCCTCAACAACTACAGTTACCATCTTGCCGTCAGGAATGAACGTCTCGGCGAAGCCCTTAAGATGTCCGAAAAAGCCAATGGCCTGAACCCCAACAACGCAGCCTTCCAGGACACTTACGGGTGGATCAAATACCGGATGGGCAACTTTACAGAGGCTGAAAAGTGGATCAGGAAGGCCCTTGACAGCTCTGATGATGCCAGTGCTGCAATTCTAGAACATTATGGAGATGTGATGTATCGTATGGGTAACAAGGAAAAGGCAATCGAATATTGGCAAAAAGCCAAAGAAGCCGGCAATGGGTCAGCGTTTCTTCATAAGAAAATTGAAGACCAAACGTTGTATGAATAAAACAATGTCTGCACGCCTTATGAAAACAAAAAACACCGGTGCCATTTTGTTTGCCGTCATGATGTTGCTCAGCGCTTGCGGGCCCCTGAGAGACGTCGTAACGCCCGTTCCTGATCCGGAACGTTTGTCGGTGGAGCAAACACTGTCGTCGATGCGAAACGGCGAAACAACTTTCGACTTCTTTGCCACCCGGTTTTCAGGCACTGCAAGCCTTGATGGCCAGATGATGAGCGTGAGCGGCGCAATACGTATCAAAAGAGACTCCGTCATCTATATCTCTATTGCCCCTTTGCTGAGTATAGAACTTGCCCGGCTCTTGCTTACGCCTGACACCGTTAGAATGATTAACCGGCTTGATAACACATATTACATTGGTGATATGAGTGTGCTCAATAA
This sequence comes from Bacteroidales bacterium, assembly GCA_007125275.1. The sequence continues at coordinate 3,337 of SLDN01000171.1, forward strand.
CATGCTGAACACACACCTTGACTTTTATATGCTGCAGGCCCTGCTTACCGGCAACGACTTCGAACATTTCTCAACGGACGACTTCAGGCTTACCCAGGACAGGGATATGTTGTTGCTGCAAAGCCGAAACAGAAGGCCTTTGTCGGCAACACACAGCAACATTGCTTTTCAGCAAAACCTTTGGGTGAATAACGAAAGCTTCCGGATTGAAGAAAACCTTATGTTTGAGCCGGTTTCAAACAGAAGCCTGCGGGCGAAGTATCAAAACCCTTCGGTGGTTGACGGCCAGACCGTACCCGGGGTTGTCTCTCTTGTATTTACAGAGCCCGGTGCACGGGCCGATTTGAACATACGGTATAGCAGAACCACGATTGACCAGCCTCTTTCGCTGAACTTTTCAATCCCGGAAAGCTATACCAGGATACGCTTTTAAAGTTGTGCTGGTTGTATGATATGGATAAACGATAGTCTTAGACATTGCCGGTAAATGTTTGTGTGTATAAATATGAAACACTTTCGAATTACTTTTTTGATGCTTTTGCTGGTCTTGTCAAGCCTTCATCACACACATGGTCAGACCCGTGACGAGCTTGAGCAAAACCAGCAAGCACTGCAGCGTGAGATTCGTATGACCAACGAGCTGCTGGCAGAGACCCAGCGGAGTGCTGAGGTAAACCTCAATCAGCTGGTGATGCTCAACAGCCAGATCAGCCGTCGGGAGCAGCTGCTGGGCAACATACAGCTCGAGATTAGGCTGATAAACAGCAGGATCAACACCCTGAACCAAAACATTGAAGAGCTGGAAAAGGAGCTTGAAACGCTCAGGGAAGCCTATGCGAATATGGTGAGGCTGGCGGCACGCAACAGCGATGCCCTGCAACGGATGATGTTCATCTTCTCAGCTGAGAGCTTTAATCAGGCCTACCTTCGGGTACGATACCTGCAGCAATACAGTCACCACCGCAGGCTGCAAGCCGAAAAGCTAGAAGAGACGAATGCCCGCCTGGAGGAACAGAAAGCAGCACTGGAGGAGGAACGAAACAAACAACAAGCAGCACTTAGCCGCCAACGTGAAGAGGTGCGCAACCTGAATATCGAAAAAGCTTCTCAGGAGCGCACAGTATCTGATCTGAAGGCACATGAACAACAGCTGATGCAACAGCTGCGCGGACAGGAAAGAGCAGCCCGGGAGTTGCAAAATGCCATTCGCCGAATCATTGAAGAAGAACGAAGGCTTGCCCGCGAAAGAGCCGAAGCCGAAGGCAGAGTCACAACAGATATGTATGCCCTCACACCTGAAGAACAGCTGCTGTCTGACAATTTCGCCGGCAACAGGGGCACGCTGCCATGGCCACTCGAAAGAGGAGTGATAACCGGTCACTTCGGTGAACAACCCCACCCCGTGCTGCCAGGTATTAGAATATCCAACAACGGGGTCAACATCAGCACATCGGAAGGAGCAAGAGCAAGGGCTATCTTTGATGGAAGAGTGTCAAGAATTATTACAGTGCCCGGCGGCTTTTA
>SLDN01000082.1 GCA_007125275.1 Bacteroidales bacterium
CCTTTTTTATAGCAGGCCTGATGTTATTGGTCGCTATGGTGGCAAATGCAAATGACAAAAAAGGTCCACAGTTTAAATGGGAAAATGACCGTCATGATTATGGTACGGTTTACGTTGATGACATGCCCGAAACAAAGATGGCCATCAATTTCTCAAACACAGGTGATGAGCCTTTGATTTTAAGCAACGTACGTGCCTGCTGCGGCACAAGGGTAACACAATGGCCGCGTGAGCCCATCCTGCCGGGTGAGGAAGGCACCATCAATATCGAGTTCCGTTTGGCACCACGTGCACAAAGGATCAGCCGTACGGTTACCGTTACTTATAACAATGAAGAAAGGCCAACTGAGCGTTTTCGCATCACGGGTCAGATCGTTGAAAGAGAAGAGGAATAAAAAACAGGGGAGTTCTTATGCGTTTTCTATTGTGGCTGTCCCGTATTCTATTCGGGCTGGTCTTTATATTCTCAGGCTTCGTAAAAGCCATTGATCCGTTAGGATCCGCCTACAAGTTTCAAGATTATTTCATGGCCTTTGGAACGGAGTGGTTGTTTTTTTTCGCCCTGCCCATGGCCATTATTTTAAGCACTCTCGAGCTGGTTATCGGGGTTGGCGTGCTGTTTGGCATCAAAATGCGTTACAGTGCATGGGGCGGACTGCTATTCATGGCCTTTTTTACACCGCTTACACTCTACATAGCCATCACCGACCCCGTGCCCGACTGCGGTTGTTTTGGCGATGCCATCATTATCAGCAACTGGGACACCTTTTACAAAAACATCTTTATTCTTGCGGCCTCTGTCATCGTATTCATATATCGCGACAAAGTTAAACCGCTATGGTCTGAAAAAGGCGACAACGTCTTGCTCGCAGGAATAACAGCGCTTACAGTGCTCCTTTCATTATACTGTATCCTTTACGTACCCATCATCGATTTCCGGCCATGGAAAGTTGGCAATGACATCAGGGAACTTGTGATCCCCACGCCCGAACGAGCAGAAGTATATCTGATTTTTGAAAACAAGGATACCGGGGAAACAAAAGAATACCTCTCCAATGATTATCCCTGGAACGACCCTGAGTGGATGGCACAATGGGAACTGATAGACCAGCGAAGGGAAGTGATTACTCCATTTCAAGAGGCTGAGATTGAAAACTTCTACATCGAAGATGAGTTCGGCGACGACCTCACAGAATATTTCATCACCAAAGAGGAGTTTTGGTTCATGGTGGTTGCCCACAACCTGCATCGCACAAACAGCCGTGCATTTGATCGAAAAATCACACCACTGGCCGCAGATGCAGCCAAACACGGATATGACCTGATTGTGCTTACCGGTTCAACCCTCGACGATGTGGATGATTTTCGCCATACACATCAAACACCTTACGACTTTTATCTTTCAGACGACATTGAACTGAAAACCATCATTCGCTCCAACCCCGGACTGCTGCTGATGAAAGGTGGTGTTGTCATAGAGAAATGGCCTCACCGGCGAATACCTGATTTTGAATCAATACAGAAAACGTTGTTGGATTAAACCTTCTATCGGAAATCGACAATCGTCGCGTTTATCAAGATTGTTACAATGCGCGCTTCATGTGAAAGAAAGATTGCAACAATTTCACAGATGCTTCAGCTTCAAGTCCTTTTGTAACAACGGTTTTGGGATGTAATATATTCGATGCATACCGGCTGTATCCTCTTTTCTCATCATCAGCGCCATAAACCAGCTTGCCAAGCTGTGCCCAGCCAATTGCGCCGGCACACATTACACATGGTTCCAGCGTCACATACATCACGCATTGGTCGAGGTATTTACCGCCAAGGTGGTTTGCAGCAGCCGTAATGGCTTGCATCTCAGCGTGAGCGGTAACATCTGTAAGCCGCTCCGTCAGGTTGTGCCCCCGGGCAATGATCCTGTCATCACACACCACAACAGCACCAACAGGCACCTCCCCGGCATCAAAAGCCTTTTGCGCCTCTTTTAACGCCTCTCGCATGAAATATTGATCTGTGAGCATACCGGTAATTCTTAGAACCAATGATCTGTTGCCAGTGCCGCACTCCTTGCGAACCTTTTTGGTCGCTTCAGTTTTACAAACTACAAATCCGGTTAACCAATTAGTTATTCTATCTCTGTGTCTTCTCTGTGTCTTCTCTGGGTAACCCTATGTAACTCCATGTAACTCTGTGTAAGTAAAGGGCTTACAAGATTGTCAAAAAAACAAACACCATGGTAAAAAAACCCTCAAAAGCTTTTACTCTCGTATCCATCCAAACTTATTGCGCAGGAAGCACTTGACCAGCAGGATGAACTTTTGCGCATTGGAAACCCTGAACCGCTGTTGCTGCACCTCACCGGGTGTGACGGTCTGGATTTTTTTCAACAGCTCAAGATAATACCGGTAAGCTAGGTACACGCCGAGCCTGACCTCTTTATTAAGTGACTTTACACCCGGGAAAGCGCCTTGAAAATCATCCCAGATATCCTGTTCTATCTTGCTTTTATCATCTTCGGTGAAATTATCTATGTCTACCTCAGGAAAATACACCCTGCCTCTGTCCTGCAGGTCTGAACGAATGTCACGCAAGAAGTTCACCTTCTGGAAAGCCTCTCCGAGCTTCCTCGCAGCAGGCAGCAATTGCCGGTATTCCTCTTCCTGGTCATGATAAAAAACCTTGAGGCACATCAACCCAACTACTTCAGCAGACCCGTAAATATATTTCTTGTATTCTTCAAGGGTAAACTCTTTTTTGTGAAGATCCATTTCCATGCTGTACAAAAAGGCATCGATAAGCTCTCTGTCGATCTTATACTCATTGACTGCCCACTGAAACCCGTGCAGTATGGGATTGGTGCTCATCTTGTTTTCGATGGCTGCATTGGTTTGCGCCTTAAACTCCTCCAGCAAGGCTGCTTTATCCTGATCGTGGAAGGTATCAACAATCTCATCTGCAAAGCGCACAAAGCCATAAATGGCATAGATTGCTGGCCTGTACTTTTTGTCCAGGATGCGCACACCCATCGAAAAAGATGTAGAATAGTTTTTGGTGGTTACCTCACCACAATCGAGTGCATTACGAGTGTAGAGTTCCATATTTTTTAGTTATTCGTTCTACGACAAGTTTTGAGCTGATGACTGCCATTGGAAGGCCTGTACCGGGCACGGTGGATGCGCCCACATAAAACACGTTGCCATACACTTCATCATAATTTTTGGGGCGGAAACCACCGATCTGGTCAAGGTCGTGTCCAAGGCCTAATCCACTGCCCTTGTATAGGTTGAAATCTTCGCCCCATTCAACCGGTGTCATAACGGTTTGTGAAACAATGTGTTTTTTAAGGTCTACTCCTATGCGATCAGAAACATCGTTGAGGATATTTTGTGCGATCTGATCCCGGTCAGACCAGTCTGGTTTATGACGCAGATCCGGTACCGGGCACAAAATAAACAAGCTCTCACAGCCCTCCGGGGCACTTTCCGGATCCGATTTCGATACCACATTCACATAATAATATGGCTGATCCAGCTTAATGTCATTTTTGAATATCTTACCAGAGTATTCTTTAAAATTATCACCCAGGAAATAGTTATGCAAGGGCGTGTCTTTCAGTTTGGTATCCAACCCCAGATACATTGTAAAAGGTGCCAGCGTCCACTTCAGCTTATCCATCTTTGGCTCAGAAAACTTTTTACGCTTAAATATTTTATGCCTGAACCAGGCGGCATCAGCATTCACAACAAAGAGATCTGCCTCCCATTCTTTGCCATTTTGATCAACCATGGTTGTAAGTTTCTTTCCTTCATAGCGATAGTCAACGATCTCCGTATTAAAATGCATCACCACACCGGCTTTTTCAAGCTCCTTTTTCAAGCCTTCGACAATCTTGTACATCCCACCTACAACATTGTGATAACCGTCATGCACAAGTTCGGTATATGACAGTATGGTATAGATGGCAGGAGTATCAAAAGGTGTAGCGCCAAGAAAAAATGCCACGAGTGAGAATATCTCCTTTACCTCACGCGACTCGAAATGGCGCTCCATCTCAGTCCACACCGACCGTAAAAGCTTTGGTGAGTGCCGTATAGGAACCCTGAGCAGCGTAAATAAATATTCAAAAAGAGAGTCATAATTTCTTTTGAGCACAAGGAATTCGGTATCATGAAAAAAACGTGCAGCACTCGCCAGAAATTTATCCATCTTCTCGCGAAAATTGGGTTCTACCTCCTCAAACTCCTTTGCCAGGCGATCAAGGTCACGGTAAATCATATACCTTTTGTCCTCCCCCCTGAAGTTGACAGTATACAATACATCCAACTCACGAAAGGTAAAAGGCATCTGCTTAAGCCCTACATCTTTGATAAACTCATCAAACTCGTAGGTCATGCTGAAAAAGGTTGGCCCCAAATCAAAAGTAAAACCATCCTTTTTGAGCTGGTTGAGCCGCCCACCGGGCTGGTGATACTTTTCAACCATCTCAACCTTGTAACCACGTGAGGCAAGCCGCATGGCAGTCGTCATTGCGCCAAGACCAGTGCCAATTATTAGTGCTTTCATATGTTTATAATTTCGTAACTATATGTTATTTAGCTTTTTTCGATTGTGTTTAAGCTGCCCATCAGGGCGCTCCGTTTACTACCGCGAACCCTTCCAGCTTCCAGCTTCGAGCTTTCAACTTCCGTCCTTCGTTTTACCTGCTGCCTCTTAATCAGAGTGTGAATATAGTGAAAAAATGCAGAACAGCCCTGAAATTCTTTGCGTTTTGAAATGTTTAGCGTATATCTTTGCATATGAAACAAAAAAC
>SLDN01000146.1 GCA_007125275.1 Bacteroidales bacterium
AATACTGTGATTTGGTGAATAATAAACACAGTGTTATACGAGAAATTCCATATATTTACACAAAAAAATGCTATCCCGCGCAGGCGGGATTTAGTTCAATATATAGTATGTACAATCGCTTCATTGAATTCATTAACCAAAACGGTTTACTAAAAAAAGGCGACCGTGTGCTGCTCGCCATTAGCGGCGGGATGGATTCAATGGCCATGGCTGAATTGTTCAGACAGTCTGACTTCCATTTTGCCATCGCACACTGCAATTTCCAGCTAAGAGGGGAAGATGCTGATGATGATGAGGCTTTTGTAAAAACCTATGCCAGCAATTTGCAACTGGATTTCTTTTCCAAAAAATTTGACACTGCCGCATACGCTGCTCAAAAAAAGATTTCCATACAGATGGCTGCCCGTGAGCTGCGATATGCCTGGCTGGAGGAAGTCAGGGAGCAGCGCGAATACCAATCAGTGGCTACGGCACACCATTTCAACGATTCAATAGAAACACTATTCATAAATATTTTAAGGGGCACGGGTGTGGGCGGCTTAAAAGGCATCCCCAAAAAGAACCAGCATGTAATCAGGCCTTTGCTGTTTGCGACACGTGAAGACATCATGTTATTCATAAAAAAACAAAGTGTCCGTTTTCGCGAAGATGCATCTAATCAGGAAGAAAAGTATCTTCGCAATAAGGTCCGGCATAGGCTCATGCCCTTGCTGCACGAGATAAACCCATCCCTGACAGAGAACCTTCACCATTTTTTTGACAGGATGGAAGCAGTTGAAGCCCTCTATCAGAATACCTTACAGACCCAAAAAAAGAGCTTTTTGCGTTTTTATGAAAATGAAGCCGAAATCCTTATTAAACAGCTGCTGGAACAGCCATTTGCTGACACTTTTCTTTTCGAATCATTAAAAGATTATGGGTTCAGCCCGGCGCAAAGCCGCGACATTTTCAACAGCCTGCATTCTCAACCCGGAAAGACCTTTCAATCTGCCAGTCACACCCTCGTCAAAGACCGTGAAACATTGATTATTTATCCCCGGGAATCAAACACTGTGCCTGCTGAATATTTAATAGGTGAAAGTTTGAACCACCTGGATTGCGGTAAATTCTCCTTCAGGTTTGGCACAGGTAAAGTTGATGACGAATTTGAACTTCCAAAAAAAACGAAAACGCTGGTGGCAGACAAATACAAGCTGAATTTCCCACTCCTGCTGCGCCATTGGCAACCCGGAGATAAACTTGTGCCGCTTGGCATGAAGGGTCACAAAAAAATCAGTGACATCCTGATCGACAAAAAGATACCGATACACAAAAAAAATGATGTTATGGTACTGCTATCTGGCAATGAGATTGTCTGGGTTGCCGGGATTACCGCCGCAGAGGACTTTAGAATCACTGAAAATACAACAGACTACTTTATGGCAAACATTCATTGAAGCAATGCATACTTTGTATTACTTTTGCAACGCAATTACCTGTGATGATGTTTTAAGTTGTTTTAACAGGCTTCACCAAACCAATAATATAATTTATTGTTAGATTATCATCGCAATAGCAATTGATATATACCTCTTATTAATAAAACACTTCCCTTCTATGCAAGCACCGACAAAGATACTGCGCAGAATTTTTTTGTTAATCGCTGTTTTTTCATTATCAGCCGCCTCGGCTCAGATACTCGATCCTGTTGACTGGCAGTTAACCAAACAGAAAGTTTCTGAAACTGATTACGAATTGCTGATGACTGCCACAATGGACCCTGGCTGGTACATCTATGGCACCGACCTTGCCCCGGGTGGACCAATACCAACAGCCATTACATTTAACGAAGATGCTGGTTTTGAACTGATTGAAGGTTTGAAATACCCGGATGCCGACGTAAAATACGACCCAAACTTTGAGATGGACATCCCCATGTATGGAGGAAGGGTCACCTTTTCGCAAAGGGTAAGGGTGCTATCCGCAGGCCCTGTAAAAGTCACCGGCGAATTGCAGTTTATGTCGTGCGATGACCAGCGTTGCCTCCCCCCCGACTACATCGACTTCAGCTTTGAGCTGGAAGGGGCGGCTGTTCTCACAGATGATCCCGCCACCCCTGCAGCTGAAGGTCTGACACCAACACTCGACATCGTTGCCGATGAAGAGGAGGAAGCCATAGAGATTTTTACTCCCCAACAGTCTGAAGAAAGTGGCCTTGGTTGGACATTTATCATCGGTTTGCTGGGCGGTTTGCTGGCCCTGCTTACCCCTTGTGTCTTTCCAATGATTCCACTAACGGTCAGTTTCTTTTTAAGAAATGCTGACAACCGTGCGAGGGCTATCAGAGACGCGTTCTTTTACGGATTCACCATCATTTTCAGTTATGTGGTACTTGGGCTGGCCATCTCGATGATTTTTGGCCCTTCAACACTTAATGCCCTGGCTACCAGTCCGGGATTCAATGTTTTCTTTTTTGCTCTTCTCATATTCTTTTCCGCTTCATTTTTTGGCGCTTTTGAGCTCACAATGCCTGCCAAATGGTCGAATGCGCTCGACAGCAAAGCCGATAAGACCGGCGGTCTGATCGCGGTCATCCTGATGGGGCTCACTTTTGTGCTCGTCTCCTTTTCCTGTACGGGACCGATCGTTGGCACCTTACTCGTAGAAGCCGCCATAAGCGGAAGTATATTTGCACCTGCCATAGGAATGCTGGGCTTCAGTCTGGCGCTCGCCATTCCATTCAGCCTCTTTGCACTATTCCCCACGGCACTCAAGTCGCTGCCAAAGTCAGGCGGCTGGATGAATGCCGTAAAAGTGGTGTTGGGCTTCATTGTGCTTGCCTTTTCATTGAAGTTTTTGTCAGTTGCCGACGCTGTTGGCCAGTGGGGCATCCTCGACAGGGAAGTCTTCCTGGTGATCTGGATTGCCATATTCCTGCTGATGGGTTTGTATTTAATTGGAAAGATCAGGTTTGCACATGACAGTGACTTGAAATATTTGTCAGTTCCCCGGTTGATGCTAGCCATCGCTTCCTTTGCTTTCGTGTTCTACCTCATACCCGGTTTATGGGGTGCTCCTTTGCGTGCTGTCAGTTCATTCCTGCCCTCGCCGGTTACCCAGGACTTTGATCTTAGTCGTATGACATCACAGGCACCGCCGGCTGATGGCCAAACGATATATGTTGGGAATAGTGTTCAGGAGGGCCCTCACGGACTGATGGCTTTCACAGATTATGGTGAAGGGATGCAGGCTGCCCGCGAGGCCGGCAAGCCCATATTCCTGGACTTTACCGGGCTGGGCTGTGCCAATTGTCGTAAGATGGAAGCCTCGGTATGGGCTGACCCGCGCGTTCTTGAAAGGCTTCGCAATGATTTTGTAAAAATCTCTCTTTTTGTGGATGATCGGACGCGCCTGACGGAGTCAGAGCAATTCGTTTCCGACGCCCTTGGCAGGGAGCGGGCCATCCGCACCATCGGGCAGAAATGGAGTGTGTTCCAGGCTGAGCGCTACGGAGCAAACACACAGCCTTACTATGTAATTCTTGATCATAGCGAAAACATGCTTGCACCTGCTCACGGGTATGATATGAATGTAGAGCGTTATATCGAGTTTCTCGAAACCGGAAAAAGCAATTTCAGACCCTGATCAATTCCCCGAGTTTCTGCAGTGCCACCCATGCCATGAGCCCCATACCGGTCTTCAGGGCCGTTTCATCCACATCAAAGGTAGACGTGTGCAGCTTGGCCGTAATCCCATTCTTCATATTGCTGATTCCCAGACGATAAAAACAGGCATTAACTTTCTGCGCATAATGCGCAAAGTCTTCTCCTGTCATTGACAGCTCGAGCTCTTCAATATTTTCAGGTCCCACATATTCAGATGCCCACTTCTTAAAATCCTTTGCCAGTCGCGGATCATTCTCCAAAAACGGATACCCGGGTTCTATAAACACATCACAGTCGCCGCCCATCCCCTGGGCTATAAATACAGCTGTTTCACGTATGCGCAGATGGGCTTTCTGACGCCACTCTTCATCAAAAGTCCGGAAAGTCCCTTCGAGCCTTACCTCATCGGGGATCACGTTCATCTGTCCTTCACCGGTGATGCGTCCAAACGACAGCACTGTGGGGATATAAGGCGTTGCATTTCGGCTTACGATCTGCTGCAGTGCAATAATTATGTGAGAAGCGATCACGATGGGATCGACGTTGAGGTGAGGGGTTGCCGCATGTCCTCCCCTGCCTTTCACATTGATATATACTTCATCAGTAGACGCCATGTAGCGCCCGCTGCGGATGCCAATTTTTCCGGCGGCAAGGCCGGGAAAAACATGTTGTCCAAAAATCGCCTCAGGCCGGGGATTATCCAAAACACCTTCTTCTATCATCAGACTGGCACCACCGGGGTAGCGCTCCTCTGACGGCTGAAAGATAAGCTTTATCGTACCCTCCCACTCATTGCGCAAGCGATGCAGTATTTTGGCCGTCCCCAGCAAGCTTGCCATATGCACATCGTGCCCGCAGGCGTGCATCACCCCGGGGATGGAAGACTTATATTCCACCCGGTTATCTTCGTGGATAGGCAGAGCATCCATATCGGCTCGCAGCGCCACCAGGGCCGAATCAGGATTCCGGCCTTCAATAACTGCCACAATGCCTGTTTCAGCGATGCCCTCAGTATATGAAACCCCCATCTCCTTTAGCCTCGCAGCAATGAAAGCCGCAGTTTTATGCTCCTGCATCGACAATTCGGGCAAAGCGTGAAAATGACGACGGAAATACACCA
>SLDN01000006.1 GCA_007125275.1 Bacteroidales bacterium
TAATTCTGATTTGCAATCATTAACAATTGCCCTTGATTTCTTGGACAGACAAACTTCTCACCCGAATAAAACAATTATATTGTCTGATATCCTTCAAAGTGGCATGCCTGCTGAGGCGCTCTACGCACAGGTTGCATCGCTTCTTCGCTCGAAGGGCATAAACCGGCTTATCGGTATCGGTCCGGAAATATCATCACAATCAGCTCTGTTTGATGCATCAGCTCTGTTTTTCAAAAGTACAGATGACTTCTTATCCCGCTTTGACATCACTGAATTCAATGATGAGGCCATTTTGCTGAAAGGAGCCCGTGTTTTTGAATTTGAGCACCTGAGTAACCTTTTGCAGCAAAAAGACCATCAAACGGTATTGGAGATCAACCTTGACGCTTTAACACACAACCTGAATGTGTACCGGTCGTTGCTGGAACGCAACACCATGATTATGTGTATGGTAAAGGCTTTTTCGTATGGCAGCGGCAGCACAGAGATCGCGAGGATGCTCCAGTTTCACAATGTGGATTACCTTGCTGTTGCCTATGCTGATGAGGGGAAAGTGCTGAGGCAGGGAGGCGTAACAATCCCTATTGTTGTGATGAACCCTGAGATCCGGACATTTGAAACGCTGTTTGCCTATCGCATGGAACCCGAAGTTTATGGATTTCCGCTATTGCAAAAGCTGTTGAGGGCCTTAAATGTCATGGAGAAGCAGCACGGCCGCCAGACACTACCTATACATATCAAGCTGGACACCGGCATGCATCGGCTGGGCTTTCTTCCTGAGGAGGTAGAGCCTCTGGGCAATATGCTCAAAACAAACCCGGGAGTGCGGGTTGCCAGTGTGTTTTCCCACCTGGCCGCCAGTGAAGACCCTAAGCACGATGCTTTTTCAGCATCCCAGATTGCGCTTTTTAATGAATTATGTGTTCGTTTTGAAGAACTGTTGGGCTACCCATTCCTTCGGCATATTTCAAATTCGGCTGCCATATCACGGTTCCCTCAGGCGCATTTTGATATGGTAAGACCCGGAATAGGACTTTATGGCGTAACCGGCGACCCAAAGGTGCAACAATTGCTGCAGCACGTCAGCACTTTTCGTTCAGTCATCTCCCAGGTTAAGCGAATCCGCAAAGGCAGCAGCATCGGATATGGCCGGAACGCATTTGCGGAGCAAGATATTGAGATTGCCATCGTGCCGGTAGGCTATGCTGATGGGTTAAACCGAAGCCTGGGAAACGGTCGTGGAAAGCTATTGGTAAATGGGAAAATAGTTCCTATTGTCGGAAACATAAGCATGGATATGTGTGCCATTGATGTATCGGCCATTGATGTTAAAGAGGGTGATGAAGTAATCATTTTCGGGAAAGAACTGCCTGTTTCAGAAATGGCTGCAGACCTTGGAACCATTCCATATGAGGTGTTTACTTCTGTTTCTCAACGCGTTAAGCGGGTGTACTACCAGGCGTGAAATGCACCCAGTTTTTCAAGATCTGCCTGCCAACTTCTGTCATCACACTTTCCGGGTGAAACTGTACACCTTTTACATCCAAACGCTTATGGCTAATGGCCATTGTCAGGTTTAACCCGTCGGTTGCAGTGATGGCGAGTTCGTCAGGAAGCGAATCAGGGTCAACAACCCAAGAGTGGTAACGACCCGTCTCGAAGGCATCCGGACATCCAAAAAACAGCGGCTCGTTTTTATTGGTAACCATTGTTTTTATAGCTTTCCCGTGCAAGACATTTTCAAGGTTCATTAACTTGCTGCCATACACTTCTGCTATGGCCTGGTGGCCAAGGCAAACGCCAAGAATGCTTTTTTTTGCAGCATATGCTGTTATCAAATCACAAGTGATGCCGGCATCTTTTGGCAGGCCGGGCCCGGGCGAAATAATGATCTTGTCGTATTGATTCACTTCCTGAAGGGATATCTCATCATTGCGCCTCACCCATAAACCATATCCTGCAGGCATCACATCCTCAATCATATGATAGAGGTTGTAAGTAAATGAGTCGTAGTTGTCGAGTATCAGAATATCCATTTTATCTCGAAATTAACGCATCTAAAAAAAAATGCAGATGTAAAAGTATAAAAACATATGGAATTCTTACCTTTGGCTCAGAAATAGAAACTATAAATGAGTTGAGTTGTTGAGTTGTGGGCTGGTTGTGCCAGTCTAAACTTCCCAACTTCTAAAGGAATAAACTTCTAAGGAATAAACTTCTAAACGACTAAACTTTTAAATGACTTTACAATGAAAGAGATCATTAAAACCCAAAAGGCGGCGCAGCCTGTAGGCCCTTACAATCAGGCAGTAAAAGTAGGTAATATGTTATATGTGTCGGGTCAGATCCCGCTTGATCCGGCAACCGGTGAGCTTGTTCAGGGTGGTGTGCCTGAGCAGACACGCATGGTGATGCAAAACCTGGGGGCCATTCTTGAGGCGGCCGGCATGGACTTTAGCAATGTGATCAAGTGCAGCATTTTCATTACGGATATGAAAGAGTTTCCAAAGCTTAATGAAGTGTATGCCGGTTATTTCACGGATGACCCGCCGGCCCGCGAAACCATACAGGTGTGTGCTTTACCGAAGTTTGTGGATGTGGAGATCAGCTGCATTGCCGTTGGATAGTTTTGATGGCAAATCTGCCCTTTCTTTTTTAATCTCTTCTTTCGAACTCCGCTACAGCATCTTCAAAACTATTGGCCATCTCAAGAAATAAAGTCCATGACCTTCCAAGGGCTCCCATTGCCGCAACCCTGACTCTTTCAGGTCTTCTGTTTTCATTTCTTTTAATGCATTTGTTTACACCTGTAAGCTCAATTCTGGTATTTTCGTCGCCATACAGAATAGCAGAAACGGTTAACTCCCAATCTGCATCAGCCATCGTCCCCACATATAACCCACCGGCGGTAATGGTTCCAAAATCGCGGTTTGCATCGGCAATTATTAAACCATTTGATACAAGCAGCCTGCCGACAGTTCGAAATGCTTCATCATAACTAAGCTTTGTGTGAATGATTACCGTATTATCTGCTCTTTCTTGAGAGAACAATGATAATGATGATATGATCACCACAATTGTAAAGAATAATTTCATTCTCAATCGTTTTAGTAAGTTGCCTGTTAAGTATCGAATATCAATTGACAGTCAAATATACTGAATGTTTTCCTATTGATACCAAATAAAAAAAACTTCCCAAGGTGTATCTCCTTTTAAAAACTTGTAAATCCGGAAATTTTCATTGAAATAACGGAATACCAGTTTGATACAAGTGATTTGCTGGCCGTTTACAATGATTTGTTAACAAATTTAGCATAAATAATATATTTTTAGTTTGTTAAATATATATCTTTGGATAAAAAAGATATGCTTGTAAAGACGTATGGAAGTGTTGTGCAGGGTGTAAATGCCACAACAGTTACAATAGAGGTATCGGTAGGGCAGGGGATCAACTTTTTTATGGTTGGGTTACCTGACAGTGCTGTGCGGGAGAGTCACCAGCGCATCGATGCTGCTTTAAAGCACAATGGTTACAAAATACCGGGTAAGCGCATTGTGGTGAACATGGCGCCTGCCAACATTCGCAAGGAGGGCTCTGCCTACGATCTTACGATAGCCATTGGCATACTCGCGGCAACCGGCCAGATCAGACCTGAGCAGGTGGGGAATTATATGATTATGGGAGAAGTCTCACTTGACGGCGGTCTGCAACCCATTCGCGGTGCTTTGCCAATAGCCATTAATGCGCGTGAGGCCGGTCTGGAAGGCTTCATACTGCCTCATGCCAATGCGCGCGAGGCCGCTGTTGTGAACAAGCTTAAGGTATATGGCGTTAATAACATCAGGCAAGTGATCGATTTTTTCAATGGTGCTCTTGCTTTAGAACCTGTTAAGGTTGACACCCGGGCTGAGTTCTTTTCGCAAGTTAACGAAAACGGGTATGATTTTTCTGATGTGAAGGGTCAGGAAAACATCAAGCGTGCGCTGGAGGTCGCGGCAAGTGGTAGTCATAACCTGCTTCTGATTGGCCCGCCGGGTTCAGGTAAGACCATGCTGGCGAAGCGTTTACCTGGAATATTGCCTCCTCCGAGCCTGCAGGAAGCCCTTGAAACAACCAAAATTCACAGTGTAGCCGGCAAGCTGGAGCGTGACACTTCGCTACTGGCTGTCAGGCCCTTTCGAAGCCCGCACCATACCATTAGCAATGTCGCACTTGTTGGAGGAGGGTCTTTCCCAAAGCCGGGAGAAGTCTCGTTGGCGCATAATGGTGTCTTATTTCTGGATGAACTGCCTGAGTTCCAAAGAAGCGTTCTCGAGGTGCTGCGTCAACCGCTCGAAGACCGCGTGATATCAGTTAGTCGTGCACGCTTTGCAGTAGAGTATCCGGCAGGCTTCATGCTGATTGCCAGCATGAACCCTTGCCCGTGCGGCTTCTATAATCATCCGGAAAAAAATTGTGTTTGCGGGTCAGGTGTTGTACAGAAGTATCTTAACCGGATATCCGGGCCACTTCTTGACAGAATCGATATTCATATTGAAGTGACCCCCGTGCCCTTCAACGAACTAAACCGGATAAAGCTATCGGAAAGCAGCAATGCCATACGCCAACGGGTTATCAAGGCAAGGGAAATGCAGATGGAAAGATTTAAAAACCATAATGGTATGCACAGCAATGCCCAAATGTCGGCCAAGGATATGCGAACCCACTGTCAGGTCAATAGTGCTGGCAGCTTGCTGATGAAAACAGCCATGGAGAGACTTGA
>SLDN01000037.1 GCA_007125275.1 Bacteroidales bacterium
CAAACCGCCATCCGAACCAAACCGGAGACCACATTCCGGGAGGCCATGGAGCTGTTCAACAAAGAGAAATACGGCGCAGCACGACATCTGTTCCTTCAAACAAAAGGAGACATCCGGGACAAAAACAACGATTTGTATGCAAATGCCGCACTGTATGCTGCCCTGTGTGCAACAGAACTCTTTAACCCTGACGCCGAACAGCTACTGCTGCAATTCATTGAAAAATACCCCGCTCACAGCAATCGCCACCTTGCCCGCTTCCACATGGGCAACCTGAAATACAGGCAAAGAGACTATGCAGAGGCTGTAAGCTGGTATGCCGACCTGAATCAGGAAGATATCGACAAAAAAAGAAGAGACGAGTTTTTATTCAAAAAGGCCTACAGCCATTTTATGGTTGACGATATCCGGACAGCACAACACCTGCTTGGCCTCGTAACCGACCCCGCATCGGCCTACTACAGTCCGGCATCCTACTATTACGGACATATGGCCTATCTGAACAAAGATTATGAAACAGCAATGCAACGCTTCGAAACCCTGATCGACGATCCCGGTTTTGGCCCCGTAGTCCCCTATTACATCGTGTACATCCATTTCCTGGAGAAAAGATTTGACGAACTGCTGGAGGTAGCCCCCGGACTGCTTGAGCAAGCCACACCACGCCGGGCACCTGAAATATCAAGACTCATCGGGGAAGCTCACATTGAAAAATCTCAATATGAAGCAGCCATCCCCTATCTCGAAACATTTATCAGCGACTACAGAACCACAGCCACCCCCGAAGACCACTACCAGCTGGGCTTTGCATATTTTATCACCGGAAATTTTGAACAAGCCATACCGCAACTTGAAAGGGTGACATCCGTTGAAAATGCAATGGCGCAAAATGCCTACTTTCATCTTGGCTACAGCTACATACAAACCGGGCAGAAACGCTTCGCACGCAATGCTTATATGCAGGCACACCAGATGGGCTTTATAGAAGACATCGCACGTGAAGCTCTCTTTCATTATGCAGTGCTTTCGTTCGAGCTTTCTTACGATCCGTTCAACGAGGCCATCCTCTCTTTTCAGAAATACATCAGCAAATACCCTGACTCACCAAGGCGCGAAGAAGCCTACGGCTACATCGTTGACCTTTATCTGACCACCAACAACTATAAAGATGCCCTGACCTCGCTTGAAAACACCACCCTTGACACCCCAAAGCTGAGAGAGGCCTACCAAAGAGTCTCTTACTTCAGGGGAATTGAGCTTTTCAACAACGGCGATTTCAGAAATGCCATCGTAAATTTTAATAAAACACAAAGCCACACCGAGAACCGGACACTGAATGCGTCGGCCCTGTTCTGGACAGGCGAAGCCTTCTACCGGCTTGGGCAATACGAAGATGCCAGGGCGGCACACGAAAGATTCCTGGCAAGTCGTGGAGCATCAGCGCTACCATTTTACAGCAGAGCCCACTACGCCATTGGCTACACCCATTTCATGGAAGAATCCTTCACCGCATCAATTCCTCCCTTCAGAAGGTTCATCACCGCTGCCGGCCAGGATGCACGACTCGTAAATGATGCCATGCTGCGTATCGCGGATGCTTACTTTATCAACAAAAGCTACCAAAATGCGATGGCCTATTACGATCGGGCCATTAACCTTAACATCATCGATACCGATTATGCCATTTTCCAAAAAGGACTCGTATATGGCATTATGGGCACCTTTGAAGAAAAGATAGCCGAAATGCGCAAGCTGATCAATGACTACCCACGCTCATCATTCATCGATGATGGAAAGTATGAAATTGCCAACTCATGGCTCATCCTTGACAACAATGATGAAGCAAAAAGGTACTTCCGGATGGTGATCAACGAACATCCAAACAGTACTTACGTGCAAAGCGCAATGCTGAAAACAGGACTCATCCATTACAACGAAAACGAAGACGAGCTCGCACTGGAAATGTTCATGCAGGTCATCAGGAATTATCCGGCCACACCACAGGCGCAGGAGGCCCTGTCGGCCATGCGCATCATTTACGTTGGCCTCGACCGTGTTGATGAATATGTAAACCTGACCAATGAACTGGGCATCGCAGATATCAGCATGGCACAACAAGACACCCTTACATACCAGGCCGCTGAAAATCGCTATATGCAAGGCGATTGCACCAGTGCCATCCAAAGCTTCTCAAATTATCTCGAGCGTTTCCCCTCCGGGATTTTCTCCACCAATGCCCACTTTTACCGCTCCGAATGCTATTTCCGGTCAAATGACATGCAACGTGCTTACGAAGGATATAAGTTTGTGGCAGAAGCACCCAGATCGATGTTTCTGGAAAATGCATTGTTAAGGGCTTCCGCCATCCAATACCAGTTTGAACACTTTGAAGATGCACTTGGGTATTATTCCCAACTCGAAGAAACAGCGTCACTACGCAACAACCTGCTGGTTGCCCGCGAAGGAAAAATGCGCTCATACTTTCAGCTTGAACGTTATGAAAATGCAATAACAGCTGCGGAAGCCGTGATCAGCACAGATAAAATACCGCCCGAAACAGAGCAGGAGGCTCACCTTATCAAAGGGAAATCGGCCATGGCGCTTAACAACCAACCGCTTGCAAAGGAATCCTTGACGCGCGTAAAAAATATCGCAGAAAACCAAAGAGCTGCAGAAGCTATGTATCTGCTGGTGCTCATCACATTCAGACAAGGCGATTATGAGCGGACAGAAGAACAGATATTCGAATATGTGAACAAACTATCATCCTATGATTACTGGCTGGCACGTACATTTCTGCTGCTGGCAGACGTTTACCTGGAAAAAGACAACACCTTTCAGGCAAAACATACCCTGCAAAGCATCATCGACAATTACGACGGAGAAGATATTCGACGGGAAGCAATGAACAGAATTGAATTTATTGAAGAACTCGAAAAAATGGAAGCCACGCCACAGGATTCCTTACCCATAGAAGTGGATTTCGGTGGCAACTCAGCTGAATAATTTTAAAAAACGACAAGACATGTTTAGCAAACCATATATCAAAACCACAACCCTTTTACTGGCATTCTTGCTCATGATGGGATGCAATCTGTTCGCCCAGCGACCCCTTGACATAGATGAGATAAAGGTAGTAGCTCCATATGAACCAAGCATTTCAGATGCTTTTAAGATCAATATCAACCCGGTGATTGAAGACACCATGTCGGTAACGATTGATTTCGACTACAGCATACAGCCGCGCAAGATCGTCACCCGCTTTGAGCCGGAGCCGCTCAGCCCTGCTCGGATGCGTGGCGAGCCTCTGCCCAAGCTCTACCGTGGATTGGTAAAAGGTGGATTCGGAAACTACCAGACCCCTTACTTTGAAGGCTTTTACAATACGCTCAGGTCTAATGAGTATGCGCTTGGTGTCCATTTAAGGCATTTATCATCAGGAAATGACATCAAGGATTATGACAGAAGTACATTCAGCCAAAACAAAGCGAATGTTTATGGCACCCGTTTCTTCAGAAATACATCCCTTGATGCCAATGTGCTGTTCGACCGGCACACCTTGCGATATTATGGTCTTCCTGCCAACGACACATTATTCCCTGCCGACGCCGATACCAGGCAACGATTTGAGCTGCTGTCATCAGCAATAGGGTTCGGCACCCATTTCGCTGATTCCACCAGGCTAAACTACCGTTTCGGGCTTGAACACCACTGGCTCAATGACAGGTTCGATGCATCTGAACACCATTTTCGGGCTACAGCGATGCTTGGTAAAGAAATTGGAGAAGACCCCTTCGGCCTGGCCTGGAAGCAGTAT
This sequence comes from Bacteroidales bacterium, assembly GCA_007125275.1. The sequence goes on from SLDN01000037.1 coordinate 3,818, forward strand.
TTTCAACTGGATGTGTCAGCCGATTATTTTTACAACATAACCCCCGCCCTCACGCAAGGTACGTTACCGCTACCAACCGACACTTCCAATACCGGGATATACAGCATCCAACCAAGTCTTTACTCATACTACGACAGAATCAAATTCAACATAGGCATCAATTTATCGGTTCAGGACTCCATTTCAAATTATGAGGTGAGGGCATACCCGGTGGCAGGTTTCGAGGCAATGATTGTTCCCGACAAGTTGTTATTTCATGTGGGCCTGAAGGGCGGTTTGGAGAAACAAAGCCTGCGAAGTCTCTCTGACAAAAACCCTTTTGTGCATTCATCGGTGCACACAGGATTCTCTAACGTCAGATCCGAGATCAGCGGCGGATTCAGAGGATCATTCGGCAATAAATTATCCTATAACCTTTCAGTGATAAACAGCAACATTGACAATTACCCGTTGTTCTTGAACATGTACATGCCCGATGGACATTTCCCGAACCTGGATAATCGTTTTGGTTTGTTTTATGATGATGTAACAATACTCAACTTCCGTGCTGAGCTCTCCGCACGCTTTGGCGAGCGCTTTTCCATGCGCCTGCGGGGCGACTATTTCGATTACAGCCTTACGCATATGACCAAGGCCTGGCACATGCCTGACTACACCATGTCGCTCAACATGAAATACAACCTCATGAACAAGATCATTCTAACAGCCGACTTGTTTGGCAGAGGCCCTGCCTATGGCATAGACCTTGAAAATTTTGCCAATCCTGCACGCAGGCTGCATGACTTTTACCTGGATGCCAACCTGGGCGTTGAATACCGCTACACGAAGGTTCTGTCTGTTTTTCTGAACTTTTACAATATGCAAAACGAATCTTATGAGCGCTGGACATACTACCCGACGCAAAG
>SLDN01000024.1 GCA_007125275.1 Bacteroidales bacterium
ATGGAGTTGTGAATGTGCTTGATGTGATCAGCATGACTACCTATTTCCTTGGTAATGAAGTTGAGCCATTTTGCTTTCACAATGCAGATATAAACAATGATCAGCTCATCAACGTGATAGATGTCATTGGCACTGTGAATTTGTTTTCAGAGAAATGAGCTGTTAAATGATCTTCATAAAGTGTTTCTGGCTGTTAAACCTCCTTTAACAGACTTTCGGAATGCAGCTCTTTAATGACGATTTCGGTCATTTCGCTTTGGAAAGGAAACTCATAGCGGACGTCCATCACATAGGCCTTGAGACGCATTTTCAGGAAGGAGCCCCTCGGCACCAGCACGTTGCTGAATTCAACCATGATGGGTTTGTTAAGATATACGTATTTCGAAACCTGCGCAGCTTCGGTTGCTATCTGTCTTACCCTTTGGGTGTCAATATTGAGAGGCAGGAAAAGTTCAGCCACAACCTGGCAGTTGTTTTCGCCAAAGTTGGAATTTGAGATCGACTGGTTCATCATTTCGGAGTTGGGGATGGTCACCACGCTATCGTCCGGTGTTACCACACGTGTGGAGCGCAGTCCAATCTCCAGCACTTCACCATAATATTTGCCTGACTCAATCTTGTCGCCAATCTGGAAAGGCTTGTCAAAGAGGATCATCAGCCCGCCAAAGATGTTTTTTAAAAAGTCCTGGGAAGCAAAACCGATGGCAACACCCACGGAAGCAAAAAAAGCAAATATTGTTTCTATCGGGGGTTGTAAAATCAGGGTGATGATGACATAAACGATGAAAGTCCATCCTATGATTTTCACCATGGGCAGCAGGCGACGAATGCTGCCTTTGTAGCGAGGTTTGCGATGTGCGAACAGAGTTAATAAGCCGGAAACAGCCTTTATGATGAAGTAACCGGTAAGCATGAATACTGCTGTCCAGAATAACTTCCTGAGAGAGATAACATTTTTAAGATCAGGAGGTTGTGTGATCTCTTCGCGCAAGCGGGAGATTTCTGTACGATCCTCTGTGGCAGCCTCATCAGCATTAAAGTCATTGCCCTGATGGCCGTTCACCGATGCTTGATCCGGTGTCAGAGGCAAGGAGTCGACTGTTGAACGTGTAACAAGCTGATTGTCTTGCTTTGTGTTATTATTGATGCTGTCAGCTAAGGCAGCCAGGATTGATCTGGCAGCCGGGGTTGCTTCCTGTCCATGGGATGCGGTGACGCTGAATAGCAGGGCGATACAAACACATAAGCTGAGAATAAACATACGAGTTTGTACAACATCATCCAAGTGTGTCATATGGCTCATTTTAAGTTGAATTCTTCTTGTAATTTCCTCTTGTAATTAATATACCAAATTCTTGTTCTGCAGCAGTGCCAGGCTTTCCCGGTAAAGCAACGGATGGATGCTGAACATGCCATTATGTTGAACCACGATGCCGCGGTCCTTGAGGCGCATAAGCATCATATAGGCTTGTCTGGGACTGATATGCATTATCTGTGCAAGCTGTCTTTCATCAAGAATTTCATGCAGTACCAGGGTATGCAGACCAAAAATCACTTCATCGGGCAGATTGTGTACGAAGCTTAGGTCCAGCGAGTCTAGCGAATCGAGGTAAACCACATTTTCTTCAACCCTGTTGGTGCTGTGTAGCCAGAGTTGCAATGCGAAGGAGATGTTCGACTGTGCCATTCTGTTGATCCTTTCAAAGAACTTTTCTTTGAGAAGCTCTTGTTGTTGCTGTTCCGTTTTTTTTGAAAAGCCGCGTGTCGCAAAGTCTGCTTCGGATGCCGAGAAGTGCAGCTTGTAGCCGCTGGCGTTGTGTCTGAGCATGATGATGTTTCTGACTTTCTCGGTTTCGAGGCTTTTAATCCTGATCAGCTGTGGGAAATAACCGAAGAGCCCGATGGACTTATCCAGGAGCTGTGCTGCATAAAATCCGCAGCTGCAGATCCAGAACACTTGACGGCTGGTGCTGCTGATGATCTCAAAAAGACGTTTTAGCAGCTGAAAGCCGCCCGGCTGCCGCATATACATCAGGTGAAGCTTGTCGAGAAACAGTACAAAGGGGCTGTTCTCCTGAATGAAGGCTTCAAACGCTTCAAAACTGCTGAAAGCCTCTCCCCGGATGCTGTTCCCCAGCATGGTAAAAAGGTCTTCTTCTGTCATGATGCGCTGATTGAGCAGCAATTGGTATATTTTTGGCTTTTGCTCCAATGCCTCCTCGAAGAACATATATACGAAAGTGCTTATGCCACTGCCTTTTTCACCGTAAATCAACGCAGCCATGAACGATCCATCTTGCCATTTTCTGTATGCTTTGAGCAGGCTGCTTTTTTCCTCCAGCCGGGGGTGATAAAACGCTGCATCCTTAAGAGGTTCGTTGACAAACAGGCGCCTGTAGACAAAAGGCAGCTTTTTTAGCTTATCCTGATCTTTTGCCAGGAAATCGGTAACCTCTAAAGAGATTTCTTTGGAAAGCTGATGTATGCCTAAGCTGCTGCGGATCTGTTGTAAGTTTGTTATAGTGCCCTTTCTGAAGGTGCGAAAATAGTTGTGCCCCTTTCTCAAAGATGCCTTGCTTCGCGTGCTGACAATACGGAAAAAACGTTCCCTGTTTTTAAGTGCCTTTGCTTTGATAATGCGGTAACGGATCTTGTCTACCCTGGCATTGTCCGTCAGCTCCAGCAGTGCATTGTTAAATTTGGCAATGGCGGTGTCAAAGTCGCTCTGCATCTTATCAATGAAACTATTGAAAGCGCCCAGCAAGTCGCTGTATCGATCAATGGACCTTTGGATACCAGCCTTCGCTTGCTCAGCAGTTTCTTCTGCACTCGCATCTTTTTGCTTTTGAGGCATCAGTATGGCTGACTCCAGATTAAACAATACCATACGGCCTATATCCTGGAATCGCCCCTCCAGCTTTTCCAGCTCATTACGGCTTTGCTTCTTGCTCCCGGCAATCAACCTCCGTAACTCTCCCGCAATGTCAAACTCGATGAGCTGCATCAGGGAAATGGCCTCCAGCGCCCTGTCGCGATAGGCCCTGCCGGGGTTAAAGTCTTTTATGAGTATCCGCTTTATGTTTTTGGAAGAAAGCACACTGACAAGATCATTCTCCGTCGCATTAATGAGCTCCGGAAAGCCCTGTTCCATCATAGCTTGCCTGACTTCCGGAATGATGGTGTTGTAAAGATTTTTGCCGGCAATGTACTTCAGATGCTCCAACTGCTCCCTCAGTGCCCCGGCATCCTCGCCTTTAATGTCAATCTGGGTCTTTTGAAGAAAAGCATAAATGCGATGCAGCTCTTTTCTGACAAGATCAGCACGCTTTCTGACCGAAGAATGAAATAATTGCCTGAAATTGTCCGCATTGCCTGTCAGGATATATATCTCCTGGTTGAATTTCCAGTCGTCGGTGAGTGCAAAAAGTGTGTTTGCCCGTCTGCCAACCAGCATTGTATGTCTTTTCCTGAGCTTTGCCCTGACTTGCTTTCTGATGACATCTGCATTGAGGAAACCCGGTGACTCTATGGTGCCGGCTATCAGGCAACGATGTTCAAAATGCTGGTCTGTTTCATCGATCAACTTCATCAAAGAAGGCCGTAAAGCTTTGCGCATTTCCTCAATACTGTGTTTTATGTTGCTGACGGCAGGGGAGAAACTTGCTTCATAATGCGTCAGAAAATCAGTTTTGTTTGACTGGTGGTGCAATAGCTGCAAACTTTGTTTGAATAATGCATCATCAAGCTGCCAAACCTTAAAGGCAAGCTGGGCAAGCTGTTTGTTTGCCTCATCTGCAAATGGGATAAAGTGTTTTATTAGCGAATTTTCATAATACCAAAGTGTCAGTTTTCTTGCCGGTATCTTTTGATGCCAGACGGGCAGGGATTCAGCAGCACCGCTGGCATTTTTTCTTATCCGGCGGACAGTCTTGAAAAAAACAAGATGAAGCTGGTAAGCTCCGTTTTTGAGCGTTTTGATGATTTTCCGGATACGATGGTCACCCGGCTGCGGCCGGAAGCGCTCTTCCTGTTGTGCTGTAATCCAATGGGGCTGGGTTTCCTCAATGACCTGCTGCATCGAGCTGTCAAACCCAGCAAATACTTCAGGGAGTGTCGGATTTTCTTTTTTTGTAATCCACGCATCCAGCGTGCCGAGCACCTGCTTCCTGTGCTCTATGTGCTTAACCAGCAGCCCTGTGCTGTGACCGGTTTTCTTTTCTTTGCGAATTATTTCAACCAGTTCTGCGCAGGCTTTTTCATATTCAATAATAAACGTATTCAGTCTTTTGTAACCGGTCTGAATGTCTTTCAAAAGCGCGTTGACCAAAAGCTTGCGAAGCTTTTCCCGATGCTGTTTAATGGTGTCTGCTATCATTGCCCTGTGATTAAATTCTAAGTAAGTGCCTGTTTTGCTACCAGCGGGTAGCTTCTCCTTGACCACCACATAACACCGCTGCCAATCAGCAGGCTGGTGATCGAAATAGAGAATGCGATTGTAAATCCCCACATCTCATAAAACAAGACCCCGATGATTGGTGCAAAAATTGATCGGATGGCTGTCAGGCCCAGGTGTATCGACTGATAAATGCCTGCTTCGGCCGGCGTGCAGAAGTATGCTGAGCCAATGCTCCACATCAGGGTCATCGTGGCTGCAAAGACACTGTGAAACAGGATGTAGAATATCATTGTGTGATATAGCGTGA
>SLDN01000132.1 GCA_007125275.1 Bacteroidales bacterium
CCGACATCTTCGCCGGATGTGTGCAGCAGTGTATGTGGTGTTGTTTTATAGAGACTTTGCGTAAAGGGCACATCTGCCTGGTGTATAATGTCTGAACGGTCTTCGCGGCCTTTGCCCCAGCCGTCCAGGATGATAAGCATTGTTTTTTTTGACATAATTACAATTTCTGGTTTCTAATTTCTGAGTTCTGATTTCTGGTTTCTGGTTGATGGTTACTGGATCGGAGTTATTGCTTACTGATTTGGCAGGTCAAGCCCTGTCACTGTTTAAAACACAACAGCAATCGATAATCGACAATCGATAATCGGCAATCGATAATCGGCAATCGATAATCGGCAATCAGCCCGTGCTTCGTATGGCCACCACCGGGTCGAGGCGTGCGGCACTCCAGGCTGGCAGGAATCCTGACACCAACCCTATGATAGCAGAAACGTTTATCCCCAGTAAAATGTTGGAAGCGCTTAGCAGGAAGTCGATATCGAACACGCTGGAGACGATGGCTGTACCTGTAAATACGAGCAGCAGACCTACGGCGCCGCCCATCAGACTGAGCATCACTGCTTCAAAGAGGAATTGCCAGAGGATGAAATAGTTTTTGGCGCCGAGTGCTTTTTGTATTCCTATGATGCTGGTTCGTTCGCGCACGCTGACGAACATGATGTTGGCGATGCCGAAGCCTCCCACGAGAATGGAGAAGCCACCGATGATCCATCCTGCCATGTTGATGATGGCGAACATGCTGTCGAATCCTTCTGACAGGAGGCTGGTTTCGTTGAGGGCAAAGTTGCTGTCGGCCAGCGGGGGCAGTCGTCTGATGGCGCGCATCACGCCGGTGAGGTCGTCGACGAGCTCTTCGTTGCTGATGCCTGGCCTGGCCTTGGCCATGATCATTGGCCCAAAACGCTCCTGGTTCACATTGATGAACTGGCTCAGGTAGCTTACGGGAATGATCATTTGGCTATCAACGCTTTCGCCAAAGCCACCCATTCCCTCTTTCTGAAAAACACCAATGATGGTTGTATTTTGTCCGAAGACCTTTACGCTCTTGCCAACGGGGTCGACATCAGCGAAGAGGTTCTGCGCAAGGTCGAAGCCGATGATGGCCACATTCCTTGAAGCGGCGGACTCCATGGCAGTGAAATAGCGTCCCGCGTGCAGGTCAAAGTTCCGCACCTGGTCGTAGTCGGCTGTTACGCCAACGAGGGTGACGCTGTTGATGCTGGTGGTCTGGTATTCTACACGTCGGGTTGTGCTGACAATGAAGGCTGCGGCTTCCACGCTTCCAGCCCTGCGCTGTATTTCATCAAGCTCGCTTAGTTGCGGAACGGGCCTGCCCATATAGTCCCACCAATGATAGACACCATCAAAACCACCCCACGGCCATTTCTGGATGTACACCACATTGTCGCCCAGTGCGGCAATGCTGTTTCTGATCTGCCTTTCAAGCGAATCAACAACAGAGAATACGCTGATGATGGCAAAAATGCCGATGGTGATGCCAAGCAAGGTAAGCATCGTGCGCAATTTATTGGCCAGAACCGAGGTAATGGCAAACATGGCGCTCTCCCTGATAAGTTTTATGAATAGTATCATGGTTTTTCTTTAATGATCTTCGGTTTTTATGGTGCGCATAAGTTCCGTAGCATAAACGAAGCTGTTCAACTCAGCATTGTCGGTATGCAAAATTTCATTGCGGTTGCCTGTCCACCATAGCCGGCCTTTGTAAATGTATGCCACAAAGTCGCCGATCTCCATCACGCTGTTCATATCGTGTGTGTTGACCACCGTGGTGATATTCAGCTCCCTGGTTATTTCGCTGATGAGCTTGTCGATCAGGATGGCTGTGGGCGGGTCCAGACCGGAGTTGGGCTCATCGCAAAAGAGGTATTTCGGTTTATTTGAGATGGCCCGCGCTATGGCCACACGCTTTTTCATCCCGCCGCTTAACTCAGCCGGCAGCAGGTGTTCAACATTGTGCAAATTTACTCTATCCAGACAAAACTGAGCCCTTTTTTGTTTTTCTTTTCGTGTCATGTTTGTAAACATATCGAGCGGGAACATAATATTTTGCTCAACAGTCATGGAGTCAAACAAGGCGCTGCCCTGAAACAGCATGCCGAGCTCCTTGCGAATCACTTTGCGCTGCCTGAAACGCATCGAAGAAAAATTCCTGTCATCATAAAAAATATTGCCTGCATCAGCTTCCAGGAGACCGACCAGGCATTTCATCAACACTGTTTTTCCTGATCCGCTTTGTCCGATGATCAGGTTTGTTTGTCCTTTTTCAAAAACCAGGCTCACGTCCTTTAGCACAGGCGTGTTATGGAATGACTTGTATATGTTCTCCACCCTGATCATACCAAAAGAATTTGTGTGAGTATGAGGTTGAAGATGATGATAAAGATGCTGCTTACGACCACGGCTGTCGTGCTTGACTTGCCTACCTCCAGGGCGCCACCTTTGGTGTAAAATCCAAAGTAGCCCGAAACGGATGTGATGATGAATGCAAAGACCACTGTTTTGATGATGGCGTAAAGCACGTCGAACTGGGAGAATTCGAAAAGTATTCCATATAAGAAGTTGCTCAAAGGCTCAACCCCTGTAATGATGCAGGCCAGGTATCCTCCAAAAATACCAAGAAACATGCTGATGATGATGAGTACGGGGTTTATGATCATTGCGGCGATCACTTTTGGCAGGATCAGGTATCCTGCGGCATTCACACCCATGATCTCGAGGGCGTCGATCTGTTCGGTAACACGCATTGTGCCTATTTCGGAGGCTATCTGCGACCCTACTTTTCCGGCCAGGATAAGGCTGATAACTGTTGGTGAAAATTCCAGGATGATGGATTGGCGCGTGGCAAACCCGACCGCATAGATGGGCAGCATGGGGTGGTCGGTGTTGAAGGCCGTTTGTATGGTTACCACGGCGCCCATAAACACCGAGACGATGGCCACGATGCCCAGGCTGTTCAGGCCCAACTTATCCATCTCGTTGATGATCTGCCGCCGGTAGATGGACGCATTCTCAGGGCGCTGCAAAACGATCCAAACGAGGATGAGGTATTTGCCTATGTGATGTAAGACTTGCATCTGCAAAATTTTGTGTGGCTAAATTACGCATTATTTTGGGTTTTGCGGATGGTAAAAATGTGTGCTTTGTGCCGAATATTTCTTGTTGACCGTTGTCATATTGCTTCCGCGTAAGCGTATTTTTATTATTTTTGATGCCAAAAACAACACCTTTTCTATGCGGCCAACAGAAAAAGAATTATTAGGAAGCTATCTTCCTGCGGAAGCTGTTGAGCCGGTGCTGGAACTTTTGAAAGAGCATCGCATTCACCTGGTCATTAAGCGCAACCGCATCAGCAAGCTTGGTGACTTCAAGCCTGGCAATGCGAAACGTCCCCACACCATCACTGTCAATGGCAGCCTTAACAAGTATTCGTTTCTGCTGGTTTTTTTACACGAACTGTCTCATCTTATTGTTTTTAAGCGTTGCAGTAACCATGTGAAGCCACACGGCAAGGAATGGAAGCAGCAATTCGGTGCCATTGTTCGTGAGGCTGTGGAAGCCGGCTTGTTTCATCCTTCCCTGGAAGAGGAGCTGACGGATTACTCGCATCGCGTGAAGGCTTCGGGTGTGGCTGATGTTGCCTTGTCGAGGGCTTTGGCCAGGTTTGACGGTGATGAAGCCGTCAGCGGGTGGCATTTTCTGGATGAATTGCCTCGTGATGTGGTGTTTCAAACAATGAATGGCCGTACCTTCATGAAAGAAGAAAAAGTGCGTACGAGGTATCGTTGCCTTTGTCTTGACAATAAACGTCGTTACCTGATCAATCAATTGGCGCGCGTAAAGCCGCTGCCCGCGACCGGACAACAAGATGTTTCAAGAAATCATCAAATAAATATTGACCAAACCAAATCGTAATGGACAAAAACAACTATGTAGTGATTATGGCCGGCGGCGTAGGCGAGCGCTTTTGGCCCATGAGCCGGGAGTCGCGCCCCAAGCAATTTATAGATATCCTGGGTACCGGGAAGTCGCTGCTGCGACAAACCTATGAGCGGTTTTTGGGAGTATGTCATCCGGACAACATCTATGTTGTCACCAACAAAAAGTATAAACAGCCTGTTCTTGAGCAGGTGCCTGAGTTGGGTGATGAGCGCGTTATCTGCGAACCCGCCCGGAAGAATACCGCTCCCTGCATAGCTTATGCCTGTTACAAGATCTACGACCTGAACCCTCGTGCCAACGTCGTTGTTGCGCCCTCCGACCACATCATCCTGAAAGAGACCGTTTTCCACGATATCATCAGTTCCGCTTTTCTTGCCTGCACAAAAGGACACCGGCTGTTTACGCTGGGTATCATGCCCAGCCGTCCTGACACCGGTTACGGCTACATTCAGTTCGATGAAGACTCCCGTTTTCCTGATGATGACCGCATGAAAAGGGTGAAGACCTTTACGGAGAAGCCCGATCACAAGCTGGCCCTGTCGTTTTTGGAGAGTGGTGACTTTTTGTGGAACGCCGGGATTTTTGCCTGGTCGTGCGAGGCCATCATCAGTGCCTTTGAGCAATACCAGCCGGAGATCAGCTTCATCTTTCGTGAGGCCATCGGCAAATACAACACGCCCGAGGAGCAAAGCTACA
>SLDN01000065.1 GCA_007125275.1 Bacteroidales bacterium
GCTTTTTGCAGGTGTTATTTTGTTTCCGTTGTATATAAACACTGGCTGCCGGACATCCACTCATGCGGAAGCACAAACCCTTGACTACAGCCCGGCTAAAGTGGTTCATAATACCATTGTTGAGACAATGGTGCTTGACAAACAGGTTTTTACAGAGGAGGTGCATAGCAACGGCAGGCTTCGTGCTGTTCGGCGGAGCCGTTTGCCCTTTCGCCTGGGCGGGGAGCTGAAAAGCATCAATGTCATCAACGGACAAGCTGTCGAAGCCGGAGATGTGCTTGCGGAGCTCTGCAGTGAAGACCTGCAAAGACAGGTGGAGCGGGCAGGCTTGCATTATATACGGTCACTGCTTGATATGGAAGATATTCTGTTGGGGCAGGGCCATCATTTGAAAGACAGTTTATCCATACCTGAGTTCACCTGGCAGATGGCTGGTTTGCGCTCGGGTTATTTTGATGCCCGTAACGAATTGCTAAACCTGGAAAACGACTTACTCAAAACCCGCATTGTTGCCCCTTATAATGGAGTTGTAGCTGACCTGGACATGGAACTTTACGAAAGATATAATGCCGGAGAGGTCTTTTGCACATTAATTGATGATTCGGACTTCCTTGTAGAATTCTCGCTTATGGAGAATGAGCTTGAAGCAGTTTATCCGGGTTCGGGAGTCATCGTTTCTTCATTCACTCGCCCTGATCAAAAGATTAATGGTTATATATACAGTGTAAATCCATTGGTTGGGAAGCAAGGACAGGTAAATGTTGTGGCAAGAATTCCCGGAGAAGACCATCTTATGGACGGTATGCACGCAAGAATCGTGGCGCAAAAAAATATTCCCGGGCAGATGGTGGTGCCAAAGTCTGCTGTAATTTACAGGGAAGATGAGGAAGTGTTGTTCAGGTTTTCCCGGGGACTGGCAGAATGGACATATGTAAGCATCCTTCATCGAAGCGGTAGCCATTATAGTGTGATCGCCAACCCCGAAAGAATGTCCAGACTTGAACCCGGCGATACCATTATTATTTCAGCTAATATTCACCTGGCTCATGGATCGCCTGTAACACCCCGATAGCAATGCCCGGCTTTTTAATAAACAGACCAATAGCAACCAGCATGGTATTTTTGGCCATATTATGCATGGGCTTTGTTGCATCGACGTATTTGCCTGTAAATCTTTTGCCGGATGTGGATATCCCAAGGATTACGGTAAAGGTGAATGCCCCTTCTTATTCAGCACGTGAGCTGGATAACCGCATTATGAAACCATTGCGAATGCAACTTATGCAGGCAAACAGGCTCAGAGACTTAAAAATTATATCTCGCGACGGAAACGGTATTGTTAGTCTGGATTTTGAATATGGAACAAATATCGATCTGGCTTATATTGCAATAAATGAGTTGGTCGACAAAGCATCGGCTTCGCTTCCTGCAAACGTGCCCAGACCCGTTGTGATAAAAGCAAGTGTCTCCGATATTCCAGTGTTTTACCTGGACATCTTTTTCAAAGAAAACGCACAGAAGAAGCGCATCCGGCAATCTTTTGAATCGGATGAAAAAGAGTTTGCAGCCCTTAGCAATTTTGCCGATGAGGTCATCAGGCGCAGGATTGAACAAATTCCTCAAGTGGCTATGGCCGACATAACCGGCCAGGCATTCCCGGAAATCGTCATCACACCGGAAATGGATAAGATAAGGTCATTGAATTTGCCTGTTGAAAGGATTGAAAATGTTATCCGTGACAATACAAATGCCTCGGCAAGTCTTAGCATTCGCGACAAACAGTTTCACTATAAGCTGACATATGACAATCGGTTGATGAATGCTGAAGACATTGGTAATCTGCACCTTCTGCATGAAGGACGGGTATGGCAGCTGAAGGATCTTTGTTTAATAGAAACTGTCAGCAGGGAAGCTCAAGGGATCGTGTTTTCGCAGGGAGCGCGCGCCATCTCAATTGCCATCATCAAACAGTCGGATGCCCGAATGCGCCATCTGAAAAATGAATTGCATGGCATGGTGGAAACGCTGAAAGCTGAGTATCCTGAGCTGGAATTCCTGATCAACAGAGATCAAACGGCTTTGCTCGATTATACCTTGTCAAATTTGAGTAAAACACTGTTTATCGGAGCCGGACTAGCCTTTCTGGTGATGCTGTTGTTCCTTGGCGATCCACGGTCACCCTGGCTGATCATCATTTCAGTTCCTGCGGCAGTTGTCATCTCACTGCTCTTTTTCTACCTGGCCGGGATTTCACTCAATATCATATCTGTTTCCGGCCTGATATTATGTACGGGAATGATGATAGATAATGCTGTGATCGTGATCGACAATATGAATCGCCATAGGGAAAATGGAGCAAACATCTATTCAGCATGTGTGGCAGGTACCCGTGAAGTATTTCGTCCACTATTAAGCTCTGTGCTTACCACATGCTCTGTCTTTGTTCCCCTGGTTTTTTTGGGAGGCCTGGCAGGTGCATTGTTTTATGATCAGGCAATGGCCGTCAGCATTGGTTTGTTACCCTCTTTGATCCTTGCTGTGAGCCTTGTTCCTGTGTACTATTATCTTTTGCACAAGAAAAACAGGAGCTACTTGTCCCTCTTGATATCTGTCCCTCAATGGTTCAGTTACAGATCAATGTATGCTGCCGGATTTAGCTTTGTCATGCGTCGTCAGTATATTATCTGGATGGCTTGTTTTCTGCTGATTGGAGGCATATTTATATTATTCAACAAGCTTGAAAAAACCCGCTTCCCCGAAATGCCACAGAGCGCAATGCTGTTGTGGGTCGACTGGAATGAACCCATACATCTCAGTGAAAATCAGCGCCGTGTAAAAGAGCTTTTGGGGAGTTTGCAAATACATGCTGTTCATGTCAATGTGCAGCTTGGGTTGCAGCAATATCAAATCGCCAATACGCACAACAACAACCGCCAACAGGCCTTGGTTTATTTTCTGGCAACTTCACCCGCTGAGCTTGAACAAGCATGGGCATCCGCCAATGCGTTTTTTGTAAACTCGTATCCCGCGGCGATATATCGATATGAGAACGATGGCAATATGTTTGATCATGTTTTTGACAGCGGCGAACCTCCCTTGGAATTGCGCCTAAAACCCCTGAAAAGCGAAGGGAAAAATACAGTATATCACCTTCAGCAAACCATCAATGCACTGAAACAGCAATGCCCTGATCTGGATATTGACCCAATTTCTCTTCAGCAAAATATACTGCTTAGAGTTAATATGGAGATGCTGGCCATCTATGATGTCGAATTTCAAACTTTACAGAAAACCATCAACAGGCATTTTAACTCAAACCATATTGCTGCATTGTCGGCTGGCAGCGTGCAAGTACCTGTCAGGTCGGGCCATGGCAATAATGATATCAATATGGTGATGCAAGAACAAGCAGTTCGCAGTCGTCAGGGTGTTGACATCCCGCTAAACCTGTTGCTGAAACCTGTGCTTGGAAGTGATTTGCAAGTCCTTGTTTCGGGGCGAGAGGGATCATATTTCCCGGTTCAGTTGAATGCCATTCCGAAACAATTGGAAGAGGTGAAAGCTGCTGTTATAGAAACACTCAGACAGGACAATCTTTATGATGTTTCTTTTGCCGGCAGCATTTTTACCGACAAAAAACACTTTCGTGAATTGCTGATGATTGGTTTAGTGGCGCTTTTGTTGCTGTTTTTTATACTGGCTGCCCAGTTTGAATCATTAAAACAACCTTTTATCGTATTGCTTGAGGTGCCACCGGCAATTTCCGGTGCACTTTTGATGCTTCAGCTTTTCGACGAAAGTCTGAATGTGATGTCGCTAATTGGGTTAATTGTTATGACGGGTATCATTATTAATGACAGCATATTGAAAATCGATACGATTAACCGGCTTCGTGCCGGAGGCATGAACCTGCTGAAGGCATTGCACACTGCAGGGCATTATCGTTTAAAGCCAATCCTGATAACCAGCATCACAACGATATGCGCCCTTCTTCCTTTTCTTTTCGTTGGCGGCATGGGCGGTGGTTTGCAAAAACCTCTTGCATTGGCTGTTATCGGTGGGCTGGGTGTAGGTACCTTCATGAGCCTTTTCTTTATTCCAGTGTGTTATTTTTACTTGTACAGGCTTAAAAAAAACGAAAAACATAACTAAGGCCTTATGCGTGTATCGTCTTTTACCATAAATACTGTTTTTGCAGCACTGATGCTAGCCGGTTTGGCATTTTCAGGCAAGCTTACCATTCAATTGCATCCCGAAGCAGATTTGCCTGCTTTCAGCATAAGATGCGCATGGCCTGATGCATCGGCTCTGCAGATCGAGAGAGAAATAACATCAAAGCTGGAAGCGGCTGTTAGCCTGATCAGAGATGTTCAACAAATCAGCTCTTACTCAACGGCAGGTTATGCGCGTATTGATGTACAGTTTAACAAAACTGCTGACACTGAAATGGTGCGTTTTGAGTTAGCCTCACAGATGCGCAGGTTGTTTCCCGGATTGCCTGAAGGAGCAACTTACCCGGAAGTCAGAGAAAACCACATCCTTGCAAGGCAAAATCAGTTGCTTGTTTATTCCATTGTATCACCAGAACCTCCCGATGTTGTTAATCAATACCTTGAATCGCACATTTTCCCAAAACTATCTCATATCGA